>DATKTW010000124.1:0-35297 GCA_035530895.1 Candidatus Nanopelagicaceae bacterium | reverse complement strand
TGGGTTTTATCTGATAACACGCCAACAATAGGATCATTAATTGCATTCCAGACACCGTATGATATCATAAAAATTAATGAAGCTAACCCAGCATCAAGAAACACAACATCAATAAGAAAGTAAAGTAAAAAGGTGCTTATTATTGAATATGACCCCGTATCGGCTATAGAACCTATACCATACGTTAATTTTTGAAACCTACCATTTGAATCTTCTGACATTTATTATTAACTCCTAAATTTTTTAATTTTTTTTTTTAAACTTTTAATTCGACATAATAAAACTAAATTTATTTAATTAATTTTAAAACAGCTTTAATGTTATCCGCATGTGAACCGTCTTGGACAAATCTTTTATCAAAAATAGCCCCTCCTATCGTAAACGCCCACACATTTAATTCTTTCATTTTTGTCACTTGTTCATGGGTTTTTATACTCCCTGCAACGATTAATGGCGTTTTCATAACTTTCATTACTTTTATTATTAACTCCTCTACATTTACAGTAGCATGACGGTAAGCCAAAAGATTTATTCCGTCAACTCCTTTAGCTTCAACTTCTTTAGTGTCATTTTGTATTTCCTCAATGGTACCTCTTAGAATACAAGGATGATCTATAACCTCTCCGATATATGGCATGAATTTTATTGGTTTTCCTTTAATGAAGTTTAGGGTAGCATCAATATAAGGTTTCATGGTACCTATTAAATAATCAACTCCTAATTCTAATCCTACTTTAGCAGATTTAACTGATTCTTCTTCCGAATCAGATACAACTTCTAGAAAGATTGTTTTTTTATCTTCTTTCATAATTTTTACTAAAGTCTTATATTCATCAATTTCCAAGCCAATATTTTTGAATCCTACAAAATTTAAATCTGAAATATCTCTAATTCCTTTATAAACCTCTATCGCATCTTTTCTGGTTACATCGTTATATGTTAACATAAAAATTAATTCAGTCATATTATATCACGTATTTAGACTTTTTTTTATATATTTCTTAATAAAAAAAAATATAGAATTTGTTTTAATTTTTATTCCGTTTTTTCTTCTTCTATGATTTTATCTACGAAAGCAAATGCCCGACAAGGAGATCCCCCAATTCCCATAATTGGGAGCGGAGAAACAATGAAATAAGCCCTTTGATTGCCAATCTTCTCTAAATTAGTTAACATTTCAACCACAGGAAGTTTCCTTTCATGAAGGGCCATGTGTCCCATTCCTCCATATATAATAGTATGATCATTTGTCCCAATCATTTTTATCTTTCTTCTTCGCATTAGGTACATACAAGTTTCTTTTGGAATAATAGGAATATCAGGAATATCAAGTCGAGTATGAAAGAAAACAACATCTCCATTTTCGATGTGAGTGTTGTTTCTTTTTTCCCATTCTTCAATATCTGAAGGTTTGACTTGTGGACCAGATACTGACAATCTTTCTAATCGATCCATAATAACATCAGGATCAGTCTCTCTTTTTTCTTTTCCTACAAATGTTAAATCAATAGCATACCCAAAACCACATAAATCTTCTAATGGTACATCTCCTATACTATATTTCATTTTCTCGGGAATCTCTGTTGCCCCATGGACGTATGAATGAATTGCAATTTCAAGATGTGTCCCTGCATGACTCCACATCGTTAACCATTCACACATACATCGATCAGCCATAAAAATATAAGGTTCTACTTTAATCTGTTCTTCTGGTATATATGCGGGAGGAATTGAACCTCTTGCGTGCTTCCATTCCGATTCTTTAGCATGGTTTGGATCCGTAGGATCCATCATTATTGATAAATCAACTATTTTTTTATTTTCTAAATCAACCATTTTTATATCCACCTTTTTAATTTATAAGTATTTAAATCATCTTCTTAAAATCATTCCACCGGTTACGTTAATTGCTTGTCCAGTAATATAATCTCCATCTTCTGAAGCTAAAAAGGCTACCAGATTTGCTACATCCTCAGGTTCTTCAAGACGGCCAAGTGGTATTCCAGAAAGATATTGTGATTTCACTAAATCTTCGCTTATTCCTTGAAGTTCAGCCCACCATTTTACTTCTCTTTCTTGCATCGAAGTTTTAACTAACCCTGGACAAACGCCATTAACTTTTATAGTGGGAGCTAACTCCAATGCAAGAGCTTGCATATATGCAAGAAGAGCTGCTTTAGAACTATTATAATGTGCATATAAAGGACTACCACATTTTCCTGCCATACTAATTGTGAAAATTATTTTCCCTGATTCTTGGTTTGCCATTATTTCAGAAACTGCTTTTGAAACAAGGAAACCTCCTTTTGTATTTATATCCATATTAAAATCGAAATCCTCTTCTGTGATGTCTATGAATTTTGCCATTCTTGAAACTCCAGCATTACTTATAACTATGTCAATTCGACTAAATTTTTCAAGAGTTTTATCTACCAAATTTTTTACACTTTCTTCATTAGCAACATCAGTTTTAATGACAAGGCTTTGATGTCCAATTTTATTAATCTCTTTAGCGACTTCATTAGAATTCTCTTCATTAATATCAGCTACCACAATTGTAGCACCCTCTTGAGCAAACCTTATAGCAATGGCCCTTCCGATGCCCGTCCCAGCTCCAGTAACTATAACGATTTTATCTTTTAATTTCATTTGAGTCAACTCTTTAACCTCTTTTTTGTTAATATATTTCTTATATTCGTTAACTCATCGTCAATGATTCCAATATTTTGCCCATTAATTATTAACGAATCATTTAATGCTAAAAATAAGGCTATTTGAGCTACCTGTTCCGGATCAATTAAATCCATCATTGGTGAAAATGTATAGGCAACACCTCTTATTCTTTCTGGGTCTTTTCCTTTAAATAACTCACCATTTTTGATCGCAACAGCTTCTATATATGGGGCAATTATATTATTTGTACGAATGTTATCAGTTCTCAATTCCAAAGCCATGGTGCTTGATAAATTCATCAAAGCTGCTTGGCTTGCTGAATACGCAGAGATTTGATCTGTTCCTGTTACCCCCGCTGTTGAGACTAGATTTATAATTATCCCCCCATTCCCTTGTTTTATCATTTGTTTTGCTACAGCCTGATTTAAGAAAAATACACTTTTAAAATTGAAATCCATTTGATAGTCCCATGTTTCTACATCTAATCTAGACACTTTTGCTACTATACATGTACTCAATGCGTTAACAATACCGTCAATTCTATTATCAAAATTATTAAGTGTTTCATTTACTAATCTTAATGATTCTACCAGGGATAATGGATTATATTTTAGGCAAACAGAATTTCTTAATTGAAGATCTGGTTTTTCTATGTCAGCTAATATCAAATTAGCATTATTTTCCGAGAATAGTCTAGCAATAGCATTTCCAATACCTTCAGCAGCGCCAGTTATAATGAAGACTTTATCATCAAGTTTCATTAATAAAACCTTTAATCTATTAATTTTAAGTTTTAAAAAGATTAATATAAAATATCTTAATCGAATTAATAAATCTTGTCTTAAAATCAATTTTAAGTAAAATTATATAAATATTCTCAAGACGAGATATGAAGATCTTTTTAAAACTTAAAATACCATTATTATACTTCTTTTTCAATACACAATAAAAAATAAAATAAGATTAAATTATTTAAATTAAATTGAAGAATATAAGAGGATTTAAACAATATCAACATTTTGTTTTTAAAATTGAGTAAATAAATGAATAGTTCTCAATTTAGACTATATAATCAATATTGGATTATTTTTCTAAGTTACAATCGGACTTAAAACTGATTTTAACTAAATCTTTAAATATTTTATTATCATCAATTCTTTTTAGTATATAATAAAAAACAAAAAAAAGAAGATGAAAAAAATGGTTGATGAAAATTTAGCGAAAGATTTAGTAAAAATGAAAGAAAATGGTACCATGAGTGAAGATCCAAAAAATATGCTTAAACTTATGGAACTTATTAAGCAGGTTTCATTAGAAAATGAAGACTTGATAGAAGAATTAAAAAATATGGATGAAGTTCTAGCTCAGATGGTTATAACCGACAAGGATTTTAAATGGTGGATTAAACTTGGCGATGGTAAGTTCGAATATGGTGAAGGTGAAAATAAAGATGCTTCTTTTTCTATGTTATCTGGTTGGAAAACATTATCAGGAGTTATGACAGGAGAGATCGATGGTACTGTAGTGTATATGTCTGGAGACCTTAAAATGGAAGGCAATGTTCAAGATACTATGGCTTTTGGAGATTATTTTCAGTTCGCTATGGAAATTTTAGAAGAACTTGGTTATTGGGGAATGTAGTAAGAAATGGACAATATATAATCACATCTTTTAAAGTAAATTATAATCCCGTAAATACTGTAATCCCAAATTGAGGTAATATAAATAATGAAAGGCTTATTTGGAAAGGTACTCTTGATCGATCTTTCAAATGAAGAATTTGAAGAAATGGAGTTACCAGAACAGATTTATCGAGAATATATTGGTGGTTATGGATTAGCTGCAAAATTAATTTATGAAAATACCCCCAAGAAATATGACCCTTTAGGGTACGATGCGGTTTTTGGTTTTTTCCCTGGATTGTTAACCGGAACCCCCGCTCCAATGACTGGACGTTTTATGGTTGCAGGAAAGTCACCCTTAACAGGCACTTGGGGAGATTCTAATTGTGGAGGATATTTTGGGCCTGAAATAAAAAAATGTGGATATGATGCTATACTAATCAAGGGTATGGCAACATCCCCTAAATATCTCGCTTTAATTGATGATAATAAACAAATTTTTGAAGCTGATGAAATATGGGGTTTAGATGTAGTTGAAGCAGAAGAAAAATTAAAAAAAATACATGGTAAAGTTCAAACTGCGATTATAGGTTCTTCGGGCGAAAAATTAAGTTTAATATCTGGGATTGTTAACGATAAAGCAAGAATTGCTGGCCGGTCTGGATTTGGAGCGGTTATGGGTTCTAAAAAATTAAAAGCAATAGTTCTCAAAGGAAATAAGAAGCTTGAAGTAGCAAATAAGGAGTTATTGCTTTCACTTACAAAAGAATATAACGATAGAATAAACTCTGCACCTCTTGGTGTTATAACTGCTTATAAAACACAGGGAACTACTTTCGGAAATATGATCTCTTTTCTATCCGGAGATACTCCTGTAAAAAATTGGGGGGGAACAAAAGAGGATTTTCCTAATATAATTAAAATTTCTGGAGAAGAAATTGATAAATATAAACAAAAATCCTATAATTGTTTTTCATGTCCAATTCATTGTGGGGCAATAATAAAAGTACCAGAAGCAGGATTAGAAGAAACATATCGCCCAGAATATGAAACTTGCGCAAGCTTTGGGTGTCTCTTAGTTAATGACGATTTAATGTCTATCTTCTTACTAAATGATTTGTGTAATCGTGCAGGAATAGACACTATCTCTACAGGCGGTACAGTTGCCTTTGCAATTGAATGTTTTGAAAACAATTTATTATCAAAAAATGATACAGATGGAATAGAATTAAAATGGGGTAATTCAGGAGCTATCATAGAATTAGTGAAAAAAATTATTAAACGGGAAGGCTTTGGAGATATTTTGGCTGATGGTTCAAAAGTCGCATCTAAGAAATTAGGTAAAGGTGAGGAATTTGCTATTCACTCATTAGGACAAGAGTTAGGCATGCATTCTCCTAAATATTATAAAAGTCTAGGAGCATCTTATGCATTCGATCCAACCCCAGGAAGACACACTTCTGCTACACTAGACATGTTTGTACAAGGTCCAATACGAACCCCTAATGGCCTATTTGAAGGGATTACATTTCCAAAAAAATTTAAGAGAAAAGGAGAAGAAGATCGATACGAGGCAGAAAAAATAGTTGCTGCGATTTATCAATTCACTAATTGCGTAGGATTATGTCAATTCGCTTGGTTCATGCAAAAATATCCTTTATTTGAATTAATTAAAGCAGTTGTAGGATGGGATTTATTTTCCCAAGAAGCGATAAAAATAGGTCAAAGAATACAGACATTAAGACAAGCTTTTACTTTACGTGAAGGAGTAAATCTCATTAATAACAAATTGCCTGATAGAACTTACGATATGAATTATTTAGAAGATTATAAACGCTATTGCGAAAAAATTGGATGGAATCCTGAGAATGGTTATCCGAAAGTGGAAACTTTAAAGAATCTTAATTTAGAGTATGTGATAAAGGATCTATACTAACAATTCTATTTTATTTTTTCTAATTTCTTAATTTTTTATTTCCAACTACTTCTCTAAAATATTTAATTAAAAAAAAAAAGAAACATAAAATGTAAAATTAATTAGATTCTTAAATTAGAATTTTTTCGTCATCCACTCTCTTAATGAATTCAATTAAAATTCTATAACAATTCCAAATATTATTGAAATCTAACTTATCAATCGTGTCATTTAATGTATGATAATGTGTAGCAAAACCTTTTTTAGAAGATCCAACTAGAGAACAAGCTTTAATACCATTTCTGGAATATGCCATTGAATCAGTAAAAAACATGACATTGCCGACATTATGGGGTATGTTTAATTCAGCTGCAATTTTTGATAATTCATCACCCAACTCTTTACTGAGTTCGACAATGGATCTTACCTCAACAACATCAACCTTTAATTCTGAATCTATACCACCGACCATATCAATGTTTATGACATATGCATCTCTTAATTCGCCTAAATACTTTTTGGAAAAATGTTTACTTCCTCTATCTCCTATTTCTTCACATCCATGAGAGACTAGCCATATTTCTGTATTTTTTAATCCTTCCCCTTTCTTTAAAAACTTGGCTATTTCAAATATAATTGCAGTTGATGTTAAATTATCATCTGCTCCCATAACTGGATCTCTTGATACGCAGTTAATCGCAGTAAAAATTAAAATCGGGAATGAAACAGTTTGAATAATTAGAACCACTAAGTCTAATTGTGAAAAAAATAGGTAAGGAATGGAGAGAAAATACAAAATTAATTTTAAGATATAAACTCCTACCATAAAAAAGCTAAGCATAATTGGTAATGACATAAAACCAGTGAAAAATTTAGGCCATTTTTTTAGAATTGGGAATTCCCAATTAGAATCGTGATGCCCTCCAATAACAACGATTCTTTTAGGGGTTTCTTTTGGTTTAAATCTTGCATAAACATTAGTAGACTCCTTTTTTTTAAATATAGGATCAATGAATTCAATATTTCGTATCAAATTAGTTTGAATAACTAACACTGAAAAGAGCATCAAACCAAAACAAATTAGTAAGAACACTATATCAGGGTAATAAAAGTATATCCAATATGAGATAGTCGCAATCATTAAATTAATCATTGGAATTCTGAATGCAGCTCGGTATGACCCTGGGTGGCAATAAAATTTCTCAATTCCAGTATATTCAGTATAACTTTTAAAATGATTTTCTATATAGGTTGCACATTCAGCTTCTTGTTCACTACAAGGGGCTCTTGGACCTACTTTTTCACATATATCTTGGATAGTGAATCTCATATCTTCCTTAATTTTATTAGCATCTTGCACCTCAATTCAATCCTCCTTAAGTGTAAATTTTATTTTAATTTTTTTATTTTTTCAAAAATCTTCCTCAAAGAAAACTTTTCAAAGAGTAATTGATTTATTTATATTAAGTTATAATGATAATATTAATAAAAGTTGAGTTAAAATCAATCCTAACTAAATTAATATCTATTCTTTCTTATTTTATCGGCTCTATAATTAGAATTAAAAATGTCTGCATTTGATATATTTCTTTAACAAAATTACATTATTTAGAAAGCTTAAATTCATTAGACTACTTTAAATAATTTAGACCAACTTAAATAATTAAATAAAGAAATTAAATAAAATGATAATTTCTAAACTTTTTTTTGAACTTTCTAATGAAGGAAGATATGAAATTTTTCGAGAACTGAATGTAAATCCATATAGGCATTCGGAACTTGAAAAAAAATTGAATTTACCTGGTCCTGAAATAACACGACATTTAAAAAGGCTTTTACAATACAATTTAATTGAAAAGAATTCTGACAGGACATATTTTCGGACTAATTTTGGTAAATTAATTAATGAGGCTTTAGATTTTTTTGAGTTTAATGTAATGTTTAGGGACTTTATCAATTCCCATGATATTGATGTAATTCCTTCTGAATTGTTGTTAAATTTAGGAATATTAAAAAATTGTAAATTATTAACAAAAACAATGGAAAATATTGAGCTCTGGTCATCAATTATTAAAGAAGCTGAAAGTTTTATTTGGTCAATCCTCGAACAAGCGATAAATACCGATCTTCCAATGATTCAACAAAAAATTTTTAATGAAAATCTTGAAATAAGAACTATTATTCATGTAAATTTATTGAAGAAATATGTACAAACTGAAGAATGGGAAAGTTATTTTGAAGGACCGAAACCTGAGATTTTTCAAAATTTAAGTAATAAAATAGGTATACCTGATTGTCTCCGAAAGACTGACGATGCAAAACTTGTATTATTAATAACAGAATCGATAGTAATTTTATTTTTATCTAATAAAAAAAAAATAGATTATTCTGAATGCTTATATGCTAAAAATAACCCGGATTTCACTAAATGGGCTAAAAATCTTTTCAACTATTATTGGAAGAAAGCAAAACTAGTTACTAAGGAAGAACTATTACTCTAAAAGGTTTTAGCAAACTAAGAAATTAATTTAATTATTAATGTTTTGAATACGGATATTATAAGAAATATCATATTCGACTAAAAATCTTTTTCGGTTTTTCATATAACATGTTATTTCAGTAAAAAAGCGAGAATCTCACGCCATAAAGGTAGTTTTTGATTTTACCAATCATCTTGTTGTTGATTTTTTAACTATTATTTATAATTTATCGAGAATTTAGGTTATTTTTAATTTTCCTTCTTAGAATTTAAATTTATTCTACATGGGATTTTATTAAAATTATGAATACCTTTATATTATAATAAAATTTTACTTTAAAATTAATTTTAGACTCTTTCGATGGCCTTGATTAAAAGTATTTTTAATGAAATTCTTAAAGAAATTATTCCTACAAAGAAAGAACTTTCCATCATCAATAACATTACAGAAAAACTGAGAAAGATATTAGATGAGAAAGCGCAACAATTAAATATTTCATATACTAAAATCGAACCTCAAGGCTCAACAGGAATCAAACAAACGCAATTAAAAAACGATTTTGACATTGATTTATTTGTTGGACTGAATTATGAGCTATATAAACCAAATTACGAGGGTTTAAGCAAAAATAAATTAAAAAAAGAGTCTAAGAAAGATTTTCTTAATTTGTGTAATAATTGGATAATAAAATCGTTACCTCCAAAAGAATTTCACAATCCACGGCTCCTTTATGCTGAACATCCTTATGTAACGGTAGACTATTTCGCTGAAAATCATAAAATTAAAATCGATATCGTTCTCTTTTTCGATTTCGATTTAGAATTTATAAATACTTATGGTCCCGTAACGGCAGTCGATAGATCACCTTGGCACGGTCGTTTTATCAAAAATAATTTAACGGAAGAACAAAAGAATGAAGTAAGAATATTAAAGCAGTTTTTTAAAGCTAATCATTGCTACGGTGACAAAAGTGCTGTAGGAAAAGTAGGATTCATTGGCTATAGTGCAGAGCTTCTTGTATACCATCACAAAACTCTGCAAAATTTGTTTTCTAATTTCAGTTTACTTAAAGATAACCCTATTGATTTCCATAATAGATCCATTAATGATTTAAGAAAGATTCAACATTTTCAAAACGATTATATCATCATTTCTGATCCTATTGATAAGAATCGAAATGTAGCTTCTGCAATTTCAGAAAAAGCATATAAATATTGTAATCAGAGAATCAAGGAATTTCTAGATAATCCCAATAAGAAGTTCTTTGTTATAGAAGAAATTCCGGAAATAAACATCTCCACTATAGAAAGGTCCCTTGTTGATAATATCTTCATAATCGAGCTTAAAAACGAAAACACTGAGATTCATTATACGATTAATAGGGATAAATTATACTCCATAGGGGATAATGTAAAAACCAACGGAGAAAAAGAATTCTCGCACGCGGAGCGATTTGGTAAAATAGAATTTGAAGTGTATTTTGAAGCAGATTATGAGAATTATAATATCGCTATCTACTGCGAAAGTCCTGAAATAGAGAAATCTTATCTACGTCGAGGCCCTCCAATTAAAGATAAAGTTCACTCAGACAAATTTAAACGAAAGAATCCGGATTTTTTTGAGAAAGATGGCTATTTATGGATAAAAACTACAAGGGATTATTACATTTTTGTAGAATACTTAAAAGATTTCATCACAAACAAAATTCCAGATAATTTAAGAATTGTAAATTTATCGAATTCTAAAGAAACAATGACAAAATCAGGTAAAAGAAGTATCTATGTATTGGTAAATATGGTTTTACCTTTTTCATAAACGCCTTTTTTTTGCTTCTTTATGTTTTTTAGATCGGTTCATCAAATGTTCAAGAGTCCATTTATAGTTTAGTACTAAAAACTAATTATGTATTTTTACCTTAATTTAATTAAGAACTAAAAAAAACAGAATAAGAAAAATAATAAAAAGGAGGTAAAAGCTAATGGAAGGAGCCGATATTAAAGCGTTAAAAGCTAAAATGAACTTCAATTCATTTGAGCTTCAATACCTTAAGTTTTCCTGCGAGGAAAGTATGAAATAATTTTTTTTTTAATTTTTTTAATCAAAAATACCAAAAAAACCAATAAAAAGAGGGAAATATAAATGAACAAGTATGAAAAAAAAACTATAATAATAAAAACTACTGACGCTTTTGTTGAGCGTATAGATTGTTAATTACGATTTCTTTGTTAAATTTAACCTAAAACAAATTTATCACGATTACTTCATTTTATATATGAGTTTTAGCTTTAAACCATTATTAATTTTTAAAGATATGTTCTAATTTTTTGTAGGATTCTGGTAATATCATAAAATTTATTACACCATTTTGTGAAAAAAAGCTTTTAATAAATCATTTGAGTTAGTAGTAGATTGCTTTTTCCATAAAATATTTATGATTTTATTAATTTACTAATTTAGATTTTAAATATTATTCTTATTATTTCATAGCTAATTACTATGATCTTTAAGTTTAAAGAGTGAAAATGAAATGGTTAAAGTAAAAAATCCCGAGGAGATTGCGCAACTCATTACATCAGGTTCATTCCAGAAAAAACGGTTATTTAGCATAGTTGCACACATAGATCACGGTAAAACGACGGCAACTGATTACTTGTTAAGACGTGCTGGTTTAATGAGAGAAGAGGATGCTGGTCAACTTCAGATGACTGATTCTGATGAAGAGGAGCAGGCAAGAGGAATTACTATTTTCACGAGTGTTGTTCTACTAGCATTCAATGACCCAAGAAAACCGGATGATGATGAACCATACATCCTTCAGATTAACGATACTCCTGGACATATTTCTTTTACCGGAGAAGTATCGCGTGCTCTTAGAGGTAGCGATGGTGCTATAATTCTCGTTGATGCTTTAGAGGGCGTTATGACTCAAACAGAGACAAATATCCGACTATCCGTTGGTGAAGAGTTTTGTAAACCCGTTTTATTTATTAATAAAGTAGACCGTTTAATAAGTGAGCTTAAATTAAGTCCAGAAGACACTTTTACGAAGATTGATAAAATATCAAGACAGATAAATGAATTAATCAAAAAGATTAGACCCGAAGGATCGGGTTGGAGTGTCGATTTTTCAAAAAATAGCGTTGCCGTTGGTTCAGCGAAACATGGTTGGGGATTTACATATGAAATTTTATTGGAAAAAGGATTAAAGCCACAAGATGTATTCGCAAAATATAAGGAAGGCGACATTCAATGGCTACGAGATAGTCTTCCACTTGACGAGCCTATGTTAAGGATGGTTGTGGATCATTTACCTAATCCAGTAGAAGCTTCAAAGTATAGAATCCCTCACATCTGGGGGGGCGATTTGGACTCAGAACTAGGACAATCACTTCAAAAATGCGATCCTAAAGGTCCTCTCTATGGCATGATTACAAAAATATTCTTAGACCCACGAAGAGGGTACCAAGCTACTCTAATTGGTCGTGTTTTTTCTGGTACCTTCGATCAATCTGACTCAATTTATTTGATAGGTGGTAGGAGTACAAATCGAGTAAAACGATTAGGTGTTATGGAAATCACAGATCTTTTAGACATCCCCCGAGTTCCAGCAGGTAATTTATTTGCATTATACGGATTTATTTGTCCATCTGGAGAAACTTTTATGTCTGCAAGTGACGTACCAAAAGATAAGGAGGAAGCATACCAATTACCTACCTTTGAAAAAATCCAATACGCTTGTGAACCAGTTGTTTCAAGAAGTATAAGAGCCCTAGATCCACAGGAAATAGATAAATTGGATACAGTAGTAAGCAAGTGGCTTCAAGCAGATCCGACTGCGATGTATCGTTTAGATAAAGAATCTGGAGAATTTATTTTAAGTGGAATTGATCCGCTTCAAATTGAGATACTTACAAAACGTATTAACAATCAAGTTGCAATTCAAATCGGAGAACCGATTATAGTGTATCGAGAAAAAATTACTAAAAGAAGCAGAGATTTTTATACGAAATCAGCTAACAGCCATAATCGCATCTTGTTATACATTGAACCACTAGACGAGAAAACAGAAAAACTAATTGAATCCGGAAAAATAACAGATTTGATGCATGATAAAGATAGAGCAAAAATCTTGAGAGAAGAAGCCGGTTGGGACGCAAAAGAAGCTAGAAGGATCGTTGATGTGTACCAAGGAAGTTTACTCGTAAATGGCACCTCAGGATTACAACGATTTGATAGAGTTAAATCTTATTTAACAGCCGCTTTTAGGGATTGGTTAGGCGCTTGTATACTCGCAAAAGAGCCAGCAGCTGGATTTAAGATTGTTTTTACAGATATGACAATCCACGAAGATACAAGGCATACCTCTTATGGTCAAATCGCGGGTATGGCATTTTCAGCGATGTCTCTTGCAATGTTGGACGCTTCGCCTCACCTTTTTGAACCCATTCAGATAATTGATGTGAAAACTCCAGAGGGGACAGAGGGATCAGTTAATGCTATTATTAGCAAGCGACGTGGCAAAATTACAAATGTAGTTCCAGAAGGAGAATACGTAAGAGTTCATGGTGAAATTCCCGCAGCTGAAACTATTGGCATAGCTGACGATATTCGCGGTTCAACTGCTGGAAGAGCATTTTTTGGATACGAATTTTCTGGTTTTGAAAAGGTACCACATAATTTAGAAGAAGATCTTATCCTCGAAATTCGCAAACGTAAGGGAATGCCGGTCCAAATGCCCAATACTTCAAGCTGGGATCGATTTATTTACAAGAAGACTTAATTTTTTTATTTCTATTACTTTTTTTTATTAAATATTATTCATATGAAGCTTTAAAGTAAAGCATTCTGACTAATTTTTGAAACGCATCAATTACCCCATGTCCAGTTAAAGCGCTCGTTTTAAAATAACCAATTAATCCGTGATCGTTGACAAATTTATTAACTTCGACATCCAATCCAATTTTATCCGTACCATGATTCATCTCGCTTTCATCCACTAAATCGATTTTATTTCCAAATAATGCCATTGGAATTATCCCACAGTACTCATAAAGTTCGTCGAACCATTTTCCAAGGTGATTAAAGCTATCCTTTTCATTAAAAGCATGGGAAAAAACAATTATTGCTCCACTAGTTCCCTTATAAAATTTCTGGCGCATTATTTCAAATGTTTCCTGTCCAGCAATATCCCAAATGAATAATCTCACTTTCTTACCTTCTAGATTTTCTTCATAATTAGAAAATTGAGCACCCAAAGTGGCAATATAATCCTTTTGAAAAGTTCCCGTGGTATATTTCCTAATTAGAGTCGTCTTTCCAACCGCGGGATCTCCAACTACTATTACTTTAAATTTAAAATCTTTTTCGTCGTCTGACATTATATTTTATGGAAATTAAGATTATTTCAAATTTTTTAATAATAATTTTTAATATCTACAATGAATAATGAACTCGATTATTTTTATCTCTTTATAATGTTTCAAATCTTAACATTTAAAGAATTGAAGAGTTACTATTAATATTGAATACTAGTTAGAAATAAACAAATAGAATATAATTGATTGGAGTATGACAGAAGAAGAAAATGGAAAAGATTTAGAAAAAAAAATAGAAAAAGAAGCATTTTCGAAAAAGGAAGACGATTTAGCAGCATACTTATCAGATATGAAAACTCTCGAATCCGACTTTTCTGATTTGGAAGACTTAGATTTCGAAGAATTAAAAGAAATGCAAGAAGCAATTGCTAAAGTAAAGGAATTCGAAAAATTAGAGGATGACGATAATCTCGAGGAAGTTGCTCCTGATCTTCAATCATCTGAACAAGAAGTTTATTTATCGCAAAAAGAAGCGATGAAAAGCGATTTTTCAGATATCGAAGAAATTGATTTTGAGGAACTACAAGAAATGCAAAAAGCAATTGAATCTGTAAAACAAGAAGAGATTCAAGAGACTGGATCGGATATAAACCAAATGGCAAAAAACGATTTAATTTCTTCAGATTTGGAAGAACGCATCAAAGAAGAACTTTTAGAAAGAAAACTGGAAGCTAAAAAAGAGGTGATCACACCTGAAATTTTCATTGAGCGCAATAAGGATAAACGCGATAAAATTTGGTATCATGCGCTATATTATCTAATTTATGAAGCAGAAGATAACTTTGCGAGTAAGATATTATTATATGAAATGTTGAAGGAAGTTACGAGTAAAAGTCCTATAGATCCTATTCCAGAAAACCAGTTTTATTTTGGATTAGGTTATATTTTAAGATTATCGCTTAATGAAAAACAAGTTGTTAAATACATCAAAGGAGGTAAATTTAAGGTTAATGTAGGTATAAAAGGAATGAGAGATCTTTTAGAAGAATTAGGTGAACCAATAAGTAGACGACCCCTTCTTAAAGATGATGAAAAAAAGAAAATGTACGAAGAATTTTTAAACGATGATTTTTTCGACGAGATTTGATGGAATAAAATTGTAATTTTAAAGAAAACTGTTTTTGATAAATAAAATTATAAATAGATCAATGGATAATTATATATTTACCATTTGATTTAAAAAAATTAGAAAAATTAGTGGTTAGTTATGGATATAGTAGATATTTTACAAGGAAGCCTTAGTCTAATTTTTGTTCTAATTTCTTTTATTATCGGAGTCACAATCATCTCCAAATATGGCAAATACAAGAATCGATTATATATTCTTGTAGGACTCTATTGGCTTATGCTGTCCACTCTTTGGTTGCCAGAGGCAGTCTCGTTTCTAATGAGCTTAATTATTCAACAAACTCTCAGTATAGAGTGGTATTTCATTATAGGCAATTCTTTTGTTCCAGTTGCTATAATTTGTTGGGTAATTGCTTACACAGATATGACCAATAAAAAGATACAAAAGCTAGCTGTAGGACTTATTTTAATTTTTAGCATTATCTTTGAAGGGCTGTTTTTCTATTATTTCTTTTTGGATATTAATTTAATAGGTGTGATTAATCCGTTAAGACCATTTAGTGCCGATTTGGGTTATTTCTTAACAATATTATTGTTCATATCATTTCTAATCTTATTTGTGACTGGTTTTAAGTTTGCTAGAAAATCAATAAAAGCTGAAAATAAAGAAGTTAGATTAAAAGGGAAACTCCTTCAATTTGCATTTATCGCTTTTACTATTGCCGCTCTGTTAGAGAAAACAGCAAGATCTATTCTGATAGGAACGGTTTTTGCTGATCCAACTATTCTTTTATTATCAGTGATGCTAGTAGTTGTGAGATTACTATTAATCTCAAGCGCGATTGCATTTTATGGTGGTTTTCTCTTACCACGCTGGATGAAGGAAATTTTTATGCAATAATTTTTTTTTACTTTTTTATTGATTAAATTCTTTTTTTTACATAATATAAGAATTTCTTCGCTTAGAAAACTGTGAATGTTAAAAAGATTAAAAATATTTAATTAATAAGCAGATATCATCCATATAGCAATATAAGATTATTCAAAGTCATGAAATATAAACCTTCTTTGCTTATTATCGGAAATTCAAATGTAGGAAAAAGTTCAATAACAAGACTATTACTTCCAAATCCAAGAAAGTTTAAGGGTAAAGCAGGTAAACAACCAGGAAGCACACTCATGATTAAATCTATTGAATTTCCTCAAATGCCCTACAAAATCGTAGATTTACCGGGTTTTGGCTATATGAAAAGTCCGAGCCGCCGAAGAGAGGAACATTTGAAAAAGCAGTTAATTATCCACATTGAAAAACATCACAGTGAATACTTCTTAGGTTTGGTGATTCTAAATATTACCCGAATTGAGGATGAGTTAATTAAGTATCACATTCAAAATACAACTACGATTCCTTTAACAATTGAATTAATCCAATTTTTAAGGGAATTTGGTTTGCCTCTTCTTGTTATTTTAAATAAAATCGATAAGGTTTCTATTTTTGATAGAAAAAGAATTATTTCGTCAATGATTAAGACGAGTTACGATTATGGGATCCATTTAAATCAAGTAGATGAAGAAAAAAATGAAGATCAAAGTGTGGTACCTTTTTTAGAATTTTCTGCTCTAAAAAAGATTAATTTAGATGTATTAAAAAGAAAAATTAATGAGCACTTACAATTCGGCAGAAGTTAAATCTATTAGTTTTATTACAATTAAGTTATAATTGGTTTTTTATCCTTCTTCCAATTTACAGCAAACAAAAAGTCCCTGCTTGCCTTATTTTTATATATAAGTGGAAAATTACTTTTTGCCTCGAATTTTTTCGCTAAATCTTCTAAATCTTCGTAACTCGGAAAGTAATACTGCATAGATTTCTCACTATTTAATCTCTTAGTTATATTTAGCGCCCGAGCTTGAAGAGTAAAACCCTTTATTTCAAAAAAATTGGGATTAACTTTATCGATTATCTTGATATAATCATCCAAGTAATTCTCCGTCAAATTTAAATTTTTTACAGCAGTTAACCTTACTACTGTTCTACAGGAGAGAGAATTGATTAAATCTAGACTCTGTGTTATTTTTTCCCATCCGTTTTTAATCATTGGACGACAAACTTTTTTATAAATTTCCTCATTTGGAGCTGGTAATGTAATATAGAGTTGTGAGGGTAATGAACTTAATCCTTCAATCCTTTCGGGTAAGGTTCCGTTAGTTACAATAAACGAAGTCATATCTCTATCACGGAATTCTTTAACTAACCCCCCTAGATTCGGGTATAAGAATGGTTCGCCATCTAGAGAAATAGCAGCGTGATTAGGTTTCAATGCTTCGCTATGAGCTTGCATGATTTCATCAGGCGTGGTTAAAGATATATTGATTAACCTCATGATTTCTTCCCTAGAATCTATACAACATGATATCTCATCATCAAGCTTATAATTTTTTAACGATTCATCTGAGGGATGAATAAATTCTTGATTTTTTAAAAGATTTATAGCTCTTTCAACTTTGTTCTTACTAACATGAAGGCTCTTGGAAAGAGAATTTACACTATGATCTTCGCTATTAATTAGCATGTAATAAAGTAGATCTACCATAATTTCATAATTTTCAAGATACCGTCTTAGAGGTAAATGGTTCCTAATAATATCTTGATGGTGGCGTATCATTTCATCTACGAGTTCCTTGGGTTCATCTGGTTTGACAATAAAATCTCTACTTAAATTTCCTAATTCGTTATCTCTCCAGCAAAAAACACATTGCTGATTACAAAATGGCAAAGCAGGAGTATTTTGTAAGCATCGATGACTTTCAACACCAAAAATGCCCTTATAACAATTTCTATTATTTCTACCTGTCATCAGTTTTTGTTCTAACCAATGACAAGGTTTAATGGCAGTGTGTTTATTTTTTCCTATAATACGATAAGTTGTTTTTGAATATGCTTCAACAAACTCATTAGTAATCTTATTGTCAATAATATATGGATTCGTCATTCTCCAGTACCATATTTTTGTTCGTAACTTAGTAGATTATAATTATAGGTTAATGTATCTACTTTAGATATTAAAAATTATTATTTAGAATTATAAGTACTTATGTAATTAGGAACAAACTTATAAAATATAATTAGGATTTTTGAAAAATTTCTAATAGTGTAAAAAATGTTAAATAAAATTAAAAGTCAGATGCTAAATTTAGGACTGAAGTTCATAAGCGTGGATGATAAAATTGTAAGAATGATCTTGGAAACAAGCTCTTCGAACATTAACGAAATCGTGTTAATGCCCGCTGTTAAAATTGTTATGAAAAAGTTAATTAATCAACTACAAAATAAAATCGTTCATGGTAGAGTTTATAACGGTATATTGAATGGAATAAAAGTAAGTATTATCCGGTCTCAAGTAGGATGTCCTAACGCAGCATTCGTGTTAGAATGCTTAAAAAGGTCAAAAGCGAAAATTGTTGTAAGAGTGGACTTCTGTGGAGGACTTAATTATGAGAAAGATGAAATTAGGGTAGGTGATATCGTGATACCAAAAACTGCTTATTGTGGCGATGGAACTAGTTCTGAATACATCAGAGCTAATCAAACTCTATTGAATCGATTAGAATCAATAATCAATCCCCTTTCAGCAACCCTAAATCTCATCGCTAGTCCACAAACTATTTTTATATCTAAACCTAACGAAATTTTAAAAGAAATTCTTATTAGGGAAGCTCGTTCTCTTTACCCTAGTAAAGTAAGAGAATCGCATCTTTGGACTACAGATGCGTTATTTTGTGAAACATATGAATTTGTACGTGCCCTAAATTCAATCAATATTAGAGCAATCGACATGGAATCCTCAATTTTATTTTTATTGGGACAACTTTACAATCTAAAGGTTGCATCTATACTTTCCGTTTCGGATTTACCTGGAGATCCGCATTACGATCTCCTCAAATCAAACGAAATTCATCCCGATATGGATGTTGGTATTAATAATGCAATCAAAATTCTAATAAATGCTCTCCCAAAAATACAACATTCTCTATGAAAACAGGATTATTATAAGCCGTTTAGTAATTTAGAGAAATCGGGTTCGTCAAAAAATTCGTTAAACTTTTTTAGTAGTTCAATATTTACCACATGTATTTTTTGATTTTTTTGCGACTTAACTGATTTCACTAGATCTAATTCTTTTAATTTTTTTAAATGGTATTGGATAGTTCCAGAGTATACATCAAGTTCAATGCCGATCTTAGAGATAGCAATTCCTTCTTCCTTAAAAATTTCTTCAATTATTTTTGGGGTTAAAGGATTGGTAAAAACCACTTTAAATTTATCATAATCTTCGGGAATGTCAGCTAAAAAATAATGTAAAGATTTTCCAATTTTTTTCGACCTTATGAGTTTGAAACGCTCTAAAGTCATAATATGTTTTAAAAAGGGTGTTCTCGTTATTCCTAATTCTTCTTCGATTTTCTCATCTCTAGCATGAATTCCGGGATTCTCTTCTATAAATTCCAAAATTTTTGCTAGTTTTTTGTTATTTAGAATTTCTAACTTTGTTCTTCTTTCATTTGTTACTATCCAACTTTTATCTTCTAAACTTCTAATTGCTAAAAATATGTCTTCCTTACTATAACCTTTCTTATACGCTAGCTTTGCTATACTTTTTGCGTATAATTTCTCAATAATAGGAAATTTCTGCAACTCCGCTTCAGAAGATACTTCGATCTCAAAATCGGCATCATACCTTTTTAATTTTAAAATCTCTTTTGCGATATTCAAGACATCAACCTCAATCTCAGTGAGATCTTCGATTAATGGTTCAGTTTCTATTTGTAATTCTCTTTTTTCTAATTTAATGTCTTGCAGAGGAGTAAAATCTACGCGTCTAAATGAACTTACCTCTAATTCTTTTTCCCTTTGTTTTTCTTTAGATTCTCTTCTTTTCTCTAATGACATTATTCAATGAATTCTTATTTAAGTTTTAGGCATTATTCTCTAAAAATTGTATAAATTCTAGCTGTTGTGTACCATCCATAAATTTTAGTTCTTCTACTAATTTATCATAATATTTTGGCTTAAGATTTGGAAGCTTGCGAATTCGCTCTATTAATTTATAAGGAATTTCCTCATATAATCCTTTTAACGCTTCAAGATACTTTAATTGTTCTTCCTCGGCTAAATAAGCTAATTCTTTTAAAATATTTTTACGTTCCTTTTTTGGGATATCAAGCTCTAATATTTGCTTTCTTATATCTTTAGAGATTATATTAAATATTTTGGAGAAATATTCTTTAACTAATTTCTTATCTTTCTCATCTTTAACTGGCAATAGAGATTCGTGAAGTCTTAATACAGAGGTTTCCTCTTCTTTTTCTTCTGTTTTTTCAATTTCAAGTGTTTCAATCTCAGCTTCTTCTTCTTTCATTTCATCGATAGAATTGACTTCCTCTGGGATTTCTTTTAAGGGTTCCTTCTCAGGCTTTACTTTTACAGTTTCCTGTTCTTGGGGAATGATCTCATCTTCAATTTTTTGAAGCATCTCTTCTTTTTCTAGAGAATCCTTTTCTTCTCTAGGTTGTACTTTATGAGAGAGCTCGCTATTTGGTTGAGATTCTCTCATTTCTTTCTTGATAACGATATCTATAGGTTTCCCTATGAATAAAAGAAGTAATATCAGCGATTTTATTAGGATGAATATACCAATGCTAAGAAATGCAGTGGATATTGTCCCCAATATAAATATTCCGATTACATCAGCTCCTGAAAACTCATTCTTTTTGTGGATTTTTCCCCTTAAAGCTAAATCTATGATTAAAATGATAAAAGGTATTACAATAAAAGTTAAATCCAGTGAAAACAAAAACAGATTACTGAAAATATCTGATAATAAACCACCAACAATCAATTCATTTAAAACTAATAAAATGATTACAAATCCCGCTTTTGCTGAGAAATTATTTATCGAGTTTTTTAGCTTGAGACCATAATTGTAAGTTTTATGATCTTCTCCTTCATGATAAACTATCGAACGAATTAGAATCAATACTCCCTTAATTAATAAAATAACACCAGCCCCGTAAAAAATACTACCTAATATACCATAACAAATTGCGTCCAAAACAATTTCATCGTAATTTTTTGACTGAACTCTTGGAGATATGTATCTTAGGTCGTAAATTAGTATTAATACGCCACATAAAGCTAGTAGGTAAGAATTAATTACATTAACAATACCCCCAGAAGTGCCAAAGTAAAAAAAACTCAAAATTAATATAATTATCGCATAAAGAATTATAGGAATGTAATCAAATTTATTCAAATATTCTATTGCCTTTTCTAAATTAGTTTTATCCTTATCACTCACCCCATATTTTGGATGTGGGCGAATTTCATCTCTCTGTTGTCTCGTAGGAGGTTTTTTAAAGTTCACTCCAGATAATGAAAAAGGTGTTCCACACATTTCGCAATAAACTTGAATTTTATTATCGATTAGTTTAGATAATTCTTTTGGAAACACATAACGACAACTACGACAAATATACAATTTATCCATTATCTCACACTTATATATTAATTATTTTATTTAATTTTTTTAATTTTTGATCACTAATTTTTTATGGCAGATTTATAGAGAATAAAAATTTCCACGAGAATTGATTTGCTTAAAATAATATTAAAATGTAACCTACTAAAACTGATCATTTCTCTTACACCTACAAATCTTAGCGTGAATTTTTTTTTAAAATATAAATAGTTGAATAAAAGAATGAGAAATGAGAATATAAAAAAAATGGGGTCCAATTTTTCCCAAAGAATAAAAACTAAATAATTTCCCCAAATTTGCATAATCGGACTAAAGCCTAAGTAATCAGTTTGCTCCAATTTATGGTTGCTATAGTTTTATTTAGGTCGTGATCATCTTCAGTCGTATTAAATTCAAGCCTAGTGAATAATTGGTAGGCCTGCTCACGAGATGCTTTGTATTGAGCTATTTCATCATTTTTTCCATGAAAAATTATAGTAGGGATATCTAATAGCGAGATCTTATCTATTTGCAGCATAGGAGTTGCTAGAAAAGGAGCCAACAATATTAATCGCTCGGTTTTTTCAGGATTTCGAAGGGCATAAAGCGTAGCCATTAATCCTCCGAAACTTGAACCTATAATTATCCATGAATTCTTCTTTTTAAGAATTAAATCCAATTGTCTCATTCTCTCTTTAAGGAGAGAATCAAGCAGCATGTTCCTTTTAAATTTTTTAAAATTAGGGGTAAGAATCTCTGGTATTATACTCTTCAGATAGGTTCCTTTAAATCCCTTACCTGAGCTTTCAAGACCGTGGATAAAAATAATATTTTTCATTGTAGATGGTTCTAGGTTATCCTTTATTATTCAATTTCAAAGTCCTCTGGGCTGACAGGATTGAGTTCTTTATTCAATTTTTTTAACAATCTTTTCTGACCAAAATAAAAGAATAGAAAAAAGATACTAAAATACACGGTAATCAATATTAGCGTAAGTAAATAGTATTCTCTTGTGAGCGAAATAAAATGGAGAGCGATACCAATAATAAAACCTGTAAACAATCGAGATTCCGTTGTACTTGTCCTAAGTAATAGTTTTTGGGTTCCCCAATCAATTAATCCAGGTATTGGGAATATAATTATAACTATAAACGCTAATTCGGAGCTAAATTGAGGATTCACGATCAATTGAAATAGGTGAGTGAAAAAGACTGATAGTATTATTCCAATCACCATTCCTGAGCACCTCGAGCAGAAATAGATTTTTGTTCTTCCAAATTGAAAAAAAAATGTGTGATCACTTGCAGAAATGGGATGGTGGGTTAGCAACATGTAATATAGGTGTTGTTCTTTAGATGCGAAAATCTTGTCAAAGATGATTAATAGAATTGGAACCGATATAATAACAGATAATAGGGTTTGAAAGAAAAATTTTAGCCCAAAGTTAGAAAACAATACTGAAAGTGGTAGTGAACTGTAATGAAAAAACATAGTAGCCGTTACTACTAAAATAATAGCAATTAATGAATTTATAAATAAAATTACAATGGAATAGAAGATATTTTTAATGCTATGATATTTCAATGGTTTATATTTGTAGATTCCAGCAAGAGACCCATATATCGCTATGATAAAACACCAATCGATGTATATTGTATTATAGAATGCGATTTGATAGACGAGTTCCCCGAGGAATCCCGCAAAAAACGCTGGAAGTGGCCCTGATAATACCGAAAAGAATGTAAGAATCAGTAGAGATACGCTAAAAACAATTGAAAAACTGTCAGTTCCTATATAAGGTGAAGAAATTGAACCAAATGATTCTGAAATATATATGTAACTCATAAAAATAAAGAAGACAGTGATGATTTTCACAAATATCGTTCTTATGAAACTGTTTGGTTTGTTTTCGTTAGATTCAATGCTCATGCTTATCGCATTTAAAAATTAATGAAAATAGATAAAATTATCTTTCATAATTTTAATAAAAAATGAAATCAAGCTCTTCAATTAATTTTTGTTTAGTAAGCTCGAACCCTTTTCGAAGTACTGTTACAATAATATTTTTTCCCGTTGGTACATTAAGGATGCTATCATCTTGTTCAACTATTATAATTCCATCGTCGTTATAATCTAATTGTCGCTTAAGAGCCTTGTACGCTTTTTCTTTCGTTTTAAATGCTACTCTGGATAATTCATCGTAATTTTTAACATCATCTTTAATGTTCAAAAATAAAACACATTCCTCAACTTGAGATATGAAGGATTTTTTCGTAAGTTCCATTAACCTATTGTAATCCTTATGATTTTTTTTACACTGTTTAGTAGTTTGGTCATTCTCTAAATAACTTGGAAAATTTCTTTCAATAACCTCATTAAATTTTTCTTGAGAAATCTCACCATTCTGTACTAGAGTCTTTGCTGAATCCAACGCGATTTTTATTTGTTTTAATGTTCCAACGCGAGCGTTATTATCACTCCAAAGCTTATAAAAGGCTTTTACTATAGGTTTAACTACAAAATTGAACGCTCCGGCATCTAACTCCGTTTCAATTAACTCTCTACCATAACCTAACGATAAGTCAGTTTGTGAAATCATCTTTTCCTCTACAATTTTATAATTTCTTTCCAAGTAATTCATTACATATCTCCTTTCGGTTATTTTTTTAACAATTTATTGTGTTAAATGTTTTTAATTAATATTTTTAAAATAATGATTTGATTCTTAATAATCATAGGTCTCGTCGATGGCTTTTAAAAAATCTTTTTTAGTCTCTTCGAAACCCTTTCTTAAAGCTTTAATAATGATCTTTTTACCTGCAGGTAATGATAGTATAGAAGGGTCGCCTTCTATGATGCTGATACTTCTCTCTGTGAATTCTAACTGTTTCTTTAAATTCTTAGTTGCTAGTTCTTTTGACTTAAACGCAAACTTGGCGAGATCACCATAATCAATAACATACTCTTCAACACCAAGGAAAGCTTTAACTTCTCTAAGATAATTGATAAAAGTCTCTTTCGCATTTTTTTTTAATTTTTCATAATTTCTATGATTCTTACTACATTGATATGTTACCTGATCGCCTTTAAGGTACCTCGGAAAATATTCTTCTACAATGCGATTAAAAGACTCTTCTGAATTTCCATTAAGTATTAATTGTTTACCAGCGTCCAAAGTTATATCAATCTGCTTTAAAGTTCCCTTCTTCGCGTCATGTTGAGCCCAATAATCATAGAAAGCTTTAACAACAGGTCTAACTATAAAATTCAAAATTCCGGTATCTAATTCCGTATCAATTAGTTTTCGCCCTAATTTAAGCGATTGTTCCATTTGCTGAGTCATTCTTTCTTTTATGATTCTATAATTTCTTTCTAAATAATCCAGTGAAAATCCCCAGCAAATTTAATTGATGTTAGTTTCGTAAATTAAAATACTTCTTGAACTATTAAAATAAAATTTTGAAAATTTTTTAACTTTTGGATAATTTTACTCGTCTTGCGTCTGGTACGAAAAAAGTAAGTATAAAATATGGAAAAATGTTTTATAATAATATTAGGTTTAAATACTATATTAACTACATAAAATAAATCCTATGCGATACATCTTTAAAATTCTAATATTGGGTTTAGACGGGGAAGCAATCGCCCTTTATACTATTAGAGCCTTCGGAGAGGAAGGTGAAAATAAAGGACCATATTTAGAGCTATATAAAGAAGTAAAAGTATTAGAGGATACTTGCGATTTAGAAGTTAACGCGATAATTGATGTTGAAAATACTGATCTTGACGAATTGATCAATACTGTTGATGGTATTATCTATTTCATGAATCCTTTGAAAAACGAAGAGAAAGAAGTGTTTAATTCTATTTTACACGACATTAGAAAAGTTTCTCGAAACATACCTATAATCATAATGTACTATGATCAAGAAGGAATTTTTCCTCTATCAGTAAATGATTTGCTAGAAAACACTTGGCTTAAGTACTTTGATATTGAAGCTTTTGTTAATGTTCACCCGAGAGAGTTTCACCATGTTTTGCATTGTTTATGCATCGCAATGACTTCTGGAGACTCCCCACTTTCATTAGAGAACGCTTGGATGAGGTTTCCCATTTATATTCAACTAGCCAACATATATTTTAAAAAAGCTGAAAAAGAATCTAAACCCGAATATTATTTCTATTCTGCTCAAGCTATTAAGAAAGCTGCGATGATTGCTGATATTTTTAACAAAGTAGAATATTATATAATTTGCGAACAAGCAGCCTTTCTGTTCTCAAAAGTTAATTTATATTTGGAAGCCGCTAAAATACTTCAAAATGTAGATCCAAAAAAATCAGAGAATTTCAAGAGATTATATGCTGAATCTATGATTCGAGAAGGTAATAAATTATTTAATAAGCATAAATTTGACGAAGCAGCGAGACAATACGAAGCTGCAGCTCAATGGGCCGCTTTAGAATATGAGGACGAAGAACTTAAAAATGAAGCTTTTAAACTTGCTATAAATTCTTGGATATCTGTTTGTAAAGTGGAAAATGCTTTTAAAATAATTAAAAATTTGCCACATGAATTAACTCGTGAAATTTTGCAAGATTTTCTATTAAAAATAATCGCGATGGTTGATTTCTTAACAAAAGAACAGAATTTTTTAACAGCGCGAAACCAATTGCATATAGCTGTAGTTGAATATCAAAAAAGGAGCTTGTCTGAGGAGTTACAAGTACTAGTAATCAAATTAATCGAAGTATTAAGAATACTTTTAGCTAAACAAATTAAAGAGGAAGATAGATTTAGCGCCTATGAACATTATTATGAAATTAAAAGTGTTTGTGAAACATATGATTTAGAATTACCAAATCAGGATCAACAACTGAAAGTATTAATTAATTTATTTATTAACAATCTTGAATTTGGAGATGGTACACTATTACTAAACGAAATTAATTCATTGAAATTAAAAAAGGAATTAACTGAACGCATTTCTAAGGTAGAAGATGAAAATAAGGAATTATTGAAACAACAGAAAGAGGAAAATCTACGGAAAAATAGAGGGATTCTCAAAAGTTACATTGAACGGGAGTTACAAATTATCGCTGAAAGTAACATGAAAACCATTAAAGAAGCTAATGTGTTAATTGAAAAAGGAGAGTATCTCAAAGCAGCTAATTTGGTTAAATCTCAAGCGGATTTTTGGAGTACTATTGGTAGAGAAGAAATTCAAGACCAAATGCTAAAAAAAGTTATTGACATTCTATTAATTGGTAAAAATTTCGACAAATTTACAAATGTCTATTATGAGCTAACAAATAAAACGAAAAAAATATATCTGAGAAATAAACTAACCCTCATTAAAGAAAAACTAAAAGATATTGCGAAAGAGCGCGATTTTGAAATAGTTTTCAATACTTTCATCTTCATTTTTTCAATATATAGAGAACAATTACTATTCGATCAATCTAAAGAAATAGCCGAACTCTTTGTTAATTTTATCCAAGCTGAAGCGTTTAGAATTGTAAAAGAAAATGAGGATAAAAACGCATTCAAAAAAGCTTTAGATTTGATTACGAAAGCTAACGAGTTTTCAAAGGCATATTTAGATAACCGAGAAATAAACTTTGACGAAACATACAAAATAATTGTCAAAATTTACATAACATTAGGTGATTTTTCTTCTGCTCATGCTATTAATGATAAGATTTTAGATAAACCACTTAAGGCAAAAGGAAATAAAGATATCGAGAAAGCACAATCAGACATAAGTGCTAATGTAGCTAAGAGGGCTATAGAAGCCTACGATGAAAGCGTGTTAAAAGAAAGGGAGTCGGACATTAAAAGTAGAGCACGGGAAGCACAACAAGAAAAACAAACTGAATTTAGACAGAGGAATGGATTTAGACGATCGCTCTATGATAAAGGACTTAACTTTTTAAGAAATCAAGATTATGGAAGCGCATTGATAGAGTATAATACGCATATCCCGTTTTTAATAGGTAGAAAAAGGCTTAACTTAGTTGGAATTTCTTTAGCAGTTAGTTTGTTAATTCTTTATAGATTAAAAAAGATTGGAGATTTAGAGGAATCATTAAACGACATAAAAATTAGTTTAGGTAGCTTAGAAGTATCCTTTTCAGAAACTTATCCAGTTACATTAATTGAATATATCATCGAAATCGAAAAGTTGGGAGATGTTATTAAATTTAAAGAAGCACTACAATATGTTGAACATTTAGCACTATTCGATGAGGAATTGGACTTACTCTATGTATTATTGGATAAATCAAGAAAAACAACTGATACTGAAGATATTGAACATTTGATCGTTGAAAAAGAGAAAAAATTAAAAATAATTCAAGAATTAGAAAAGCAGATTTCCAAAGATAAGAAAGACATTGCTAAAAGGAAATTAATGAAAAACCAATATTGGAAGATATCTTACGAAGATTTATGTAATGGAAAATTAGAGGTAGCTGGTAATGAATATGACGACACAATTTCAGAATTATTAGATAAACAATTTTTCAAACAGGCTGCTATAAGTCTCATAATTACAACTATTATTATGGTAAAAAACAAAAATGTTTACTTAGCTAAATCATATTTAAATGAAATATTAACAAGATATTCAAAATACAAAAAAGATTTTGGAAACTTACCTGAGATTCAAATCTTAAATGAACTTCTTTTTGCGTTGGAAAACAAGGATGACGAGCAAATGGATTTATGTCTTAATATTTTAACAAATAAAATAGTGCTCTTTGATTGTGAAATTGATTTATTAAAAAGTTTTGTCCCCAAGGAAGAAAAGCGTGAAATAGAAGATTTAAAATTGTCAAGAGAAGATCTAGCGAAACAAAAACAGTTCAACATACAATTGGACCAAATGTTTGGCATGATACAAAAAAAAATGCCCGACGTTCGGCGTGAAAAACAAGAACATCTTAAAAAGAGAACCTTCATGAAAAACAGAATCTATACTGATGTAATAACACTTCTTGAGAAAAATGCCTTCAAAGATGCTGGAATGGAATATCTTAAATTAGCACACATATTATCAGAAAGGAAAAACTTTGAAAGTAGCTCCTTGATGGTACTTTTGCAGGGTTTATCGTTACTCATAGCTAAGGAACCTTTAAACGAGATTAGGATTAATATTAACAGTTATCTTTCTTCGTTAGGTCTTAATAAAAAGCTTTTGGAAGACACTTACCCAATTCGTTGTATTGAATTTCTACTTAATGTGATATCTTATAATGTGGAAAAATATTTACCAACTATTAAGGAAATGTTAGATATTTTGCCGCTTTTTGATGAGGAAAAAAATTTAATTGACAATTTGTTAAAAGAGGAAGGAAGTTAAATTTCTATACCATATTCGCGTATTTCATAAGGTCTTTGACTCGCATTCGTAAAGTGACTTCTGTAACTCTTGCTAGCTGACTTATCTCTTTCTGAGTGCGGTTTTCGCTACAAATTTTAGAACCAATATAAATCGCGGCAGCAGCAATTCCTTTAGGATCTTTACCCGCAGAGTTAAATCCGCTTTCATTTGCGTTCTCTATTATTTTGACGGCAGTATTACGACATTGCATAGATAATTTCAACTCGTCGTTAAACTTGTCTACATAACGAGATGGTCCGAAATGCTGAACCTTTAAATTTAAATTAGGTAAAACTTCCATTAGAATTAAGCGATAACTTTTAATGACTTTTTTTTTCGGGATTTGTGCGATTTTTGTAATTTCCTCTACAGTTCTAGGAATTCCATGGACACGTAAAGCACAAAATATTGATGCAGCGAGTAGAGTGTCAATGCTTCTTCCCATGGTGAGCTTCTTTTTTACAGTTTGAGTATAAATTCGAAGCGCGTCTTCAGCTACAGTGTCTGGGATACTAAGTCTTTTTTGTAAGCGTTGCAAATTAGGTAAAGCAATCCATAAGTTCCTTTCATAACTTGTTGTTAAGGATCTATGGATTTTTGCAAGTCTATTGAATTTTGATTTGTATTTCGGGCTTAATAGAGTTCCACGAGCATCTCTACTACCTCGAATTATTGTTCTTGGACCGATTGGGCTGTATACTCTTTCATTACTTTTTCTTTTTTGGATTTCTTCTTGTGTGAACGCTCTGCGAGGAGAATCATCAAGAATTCTACCATATACTGAACCACAATTCAAACAAACATAGAATCCATCTTCCTCACTGATTTTGGGAGAATCACAACAAGACTCTTCTTCCTTCTCATCGAAAAATCCATTATCCTCAAAGTTTGACGGCATACCAACTAGCTAATTTAAATACAAATATTGGGATTATTCAGTTTCAGTATAGTATTTAAAAGAAACCACATATTTAAATCTTAATCTAATTAGTTTAATAGCGGTAGTGAAGATTTAAATCTTAATCTATTTAACTATTAACTTAAAAGATTAGTAAAATTAATTATCTTATTAAACACTCTCTAAATAATAACAACTAACTAGAACAGAAATAAATAAAATGTCAATTGATATCTCTAAAATTATTAACGTGTTTTCGAAATTTTTAGATCCAAAATTAGCTAAAGAGGGCAAGTTAAAGAATATTGAAGAAATAAAGAATCTTCCATTGAACTCATTCAAATTTATATCAAAAGAAGATGCAAAATTATTAAAAGAAGTTCTAGATGTATCTACAGTTGAAGAAACTTCTAAATTAGATCGGGAGAACCCTTTTGTTAAGCTAAAGAAAATTAAAACTACCAAGGATTCTAGTAAAGATGCTGAACTACAAAAAGAAATTGAGGACAAAGCTGCTCTCATACAGACAGAAAATTCTGAACTTGTAAAAGCATTGAACAAAGCGATCATAATTAGCTCCATAATAACAAATTTAACCGATGAAGATGATCTCGTAAGGAAATCTGCGCAAAAAGTAATCGTTATTGGATTAGATAACGCTGGAAAAACTGCAATATTAAATAAATTTGGAGGAAGTTTAGGGATTACCGATTTGGCAAACTTAAAACCGACTAAAGGAGTGGATCGTCGCTATATCGAGACAAAAAACTCAAGCTTAGATCTTTATATTTGGGACTTTGGTGGTCAAGTGCATTATAGATCTAAGTATTTAAAAAATCCAGAACAATACTTTTTACAAGTTGATTTATTAATGTATATCATTGATTTACAAGATTCTGAGAGGTTTCCAGAGTCTTTTGAATACTTCGAGCAAATCCTAAAAACACTCACGACTTTAGAAGAAGACCCATTTGTGTTAATATACATACATAAATTTGACCCAGATTTAAAGCATGACACTGAAACACTTCTTAACATCGAACTTCTGAAAGATAATTTAAACCAATTATTAACTTCTTTTGGATACGACTACGAAGCTTATCTAACTTCAATCTACTCTTTAATTACTAACGAACCCGAGTTTTCTAAATATATTAAAGATGTTATGAAATCAACCGACTCCTTAACTAACCCCACTTTAAGAAAGGTAGAGGGATTAGGAAAAACTTTAGAAGAAACTATGAATGCTGTTATCAGACTTTCTGAAAGTATCTCAAAGCAATTAACCGAGTTAGATAACAGATTGAGAGCCATCGAAAGTGGTGCATTTCAATTGGCTCAGAGTGGTATTCCCATAGGATTATCATCACCTAACCAAGCTTCAGTTCCCGGTAGGCCTGGAGATACAAGGTTAAAAGTTCTTGACGAACTAAAGCAGTTGTTCGAGAAAAAGAAAAAATTAAACCTATAACTTTTTTTTAACAAACTTGCGAACAATGCTCGATATGTGACTCTTATTTAAAATCTAAGCCCTTTTTGATTTATTATAATGTTCCACAATCCATTTGTAATTAGCTAAGCAAATGATTATACTTAACAACCCTATAACTAACATCATATAAAATATATTTTCAAGAAGTAAGGGATTAATTACTTGTTTGTAGATATTCCCTACATTAAATTGTTCAAAAAAAATCAGTATACTATTTAAAAGAGGAGCTAAAACGATTCTTGCTATTAAAAAACCGAGAATACCTATGAAAGCACCACAAATTACATCAGTAGGGTAATGAACTCCTAATTGAATTCTAGAAAAAGATACAAATATCACAATAATAGCAACAATAATTACCATTATCGGTGAATTTAACAATAAAGCAAATAGAAGCCCCTGAGACGCCACATTATATGAATGCCACGATGGAAAACTTCTAGAGGTCGGTTCTCTCTCGAGTACTTCAATATTTTTTAATGCTTCAAAAGGTCTATCTCTATCTATAAATTTTTTTATAGGGGCAATTATCAATACGCCGATTAAAAAAACAGTTGAAATGCTTGAAAACAAAAAGGAGTCGTAAAAGATGAATAAGTAAAAAACCATTAACAACAACCATAAAGTCTCTCTTCCTAGAAACGATATAATCTTTAAAAGAGTAGTTAATGGTACTCCACCAAATCCATTATATTTTAAAATAACCCTTTTGTCCCAGGCATCTATATTTTTTAATAATAGCTTAGCTTCCATGTTTCCTATACCTTCTAATCTATTATACCTAAAAATTCGTAAGCGTTTTTTACTCTAGAAATGCTTTCTTGAAAATTTTCAACAGAATGAGAATCTGATCCAACGAAAAATTTAGCTCTTTCTGATTTTAACTTCTTAGCAATTTCCTTAGAAGGAAACGGCCGACTAATAGGAAAACGTAAACCTGATAGGTTATATTCAATACTAATTTTGTTTTTAATACATAACCGTCCCAGGTTAAGAACTCGTTCATCTGAAATATCGCAATCCTCTAATGGTTTGATATCATGCTCGTTTATATATCGATAAATTGTATCTATGTGACATATGTTCTTGAAGATTTTTGATTCTATCATCATCCTACTGATGTCAAAGTAATCGTCTATGACTTGTTTCATTTGAACTTTCTCTAATAATTGAAGTAATTTTATTCGTGAAGTTATTGGGTAGTGGTATATCCATTCATGCAGAGTACCTCCAATAAAATCGAGTTCTTTTTCATAGTCATCCATAAATTCTAATAATTCGATTTCTCTGTCACGATAATACTCTAGCTCGAGACCGCTAAGGATAAACTTATATATTCCTTTCAAATCGTCAAATTCTTCAAGGTAATCATCTATCTTACCATTATAGAAGGGATTTGATTTGTCTCTTTCGATATTATAAAGCTCGTAATGCTCAAGAAAACATATGTTGATTTCCTCTGCTTCTGCAATTTTGATGTAATCGTTAAAGTTTGGACCATCTTCTGATATGTCTGAGCTCCAATTAGTATGGATGTGATAATCAGTAAATTCAAATTTCATAAGTATGTAGTTCTAAAAATGAAATAAAGAAGTTAAAAATATTGATTATTCAGTCTATAGAATTCTCCTTGTCGAAAAAAACTTCATAAAACAATTCTTTTTCTCCCGCTTCGGGAGGATTTATCTTGGTATAACCACCTTTCCTAATAATTTGCACAGTGCTTTTATTTTGAATGTGGATGTTACCGTAAAATCCTTTAATGCCTTTTTCCCTTGCTATAATTATAAGATGTTGGTATAAGAAGGAACCTAACTGCTTCCCACGATAGTCCTCCCTAACTAAAAAGCTATACTCTGCCATATTTAGCTTAGGATTTAAGTAATAGGTCGCGTTGCCTACCATTTCCTCTCTTCCTACATTGCCGATAAAGGCTCCAATTGAAAAAACATTGTTATAATCTATATTAACTTCGTTTTGCGTCTTTGAATGGGTGAATTCCTTTCTAACTTCGAAAAACCGCAAATACCGATCAGTTTCGTTTAAGGAGTAATATAACTCTTTTAATAAGTGTTCGTCTGTGGTCTTTACTGGGCGAATTTGAATCTTTTCTCCTCCTCGCAGAGTAAACATAGTCACATACTCCGAAGGGTATCTGCAAATTCTTCCTTCTTCGTCGCAGGGTAAAATCTGATCTGAATAAATGTATTTTAACTTTTTAGCTTCATCTAACAACCATTGACGAAAATCAGGGTGAGCAATGCATATTAGTTCGAGCACTCGTTCTCTTATAGTCTTTCCATGAAGATATGCTACACCCCATTCAGTTACGACATAATGTGCATCTCCTCGAGATAACATTACTCCCGCACCTTCATCTAGATGAGGCAAAATCCGGGATTTTTTACCATCACGAGAAGTGGATGGCATAATAATTATGGGTTTCCCTCCTTTAGAAAATGCAGCCCCCCTCATAAAATCTATGGTCTCTCCTATCCCAGAATAGAAACTATACCCTTCAGTTGCCGCATTTACTTGTCCCGTAAGATCGATTTGTCGAGCTGAGTTTATTGAAACCATTTTCTTATTCATTCCTATGTACTTAGGATTACACACATAGTCTGAAGGGTAGAATTCAATGTATGGATTATTATTAACAAAATCGTACAATTTTTTGCTTCCTAATGCGAAACTTGTAATAATTTTTTCAGGATGAAAGTTTTTTTTTCTACTAGTTAGTACCCCTTGTTCGATTAAAGGAATAATATTGTCCGTAATATAATGAGAATGCATCCCTAAGTCTTTTTTTTCCCCTAAAAATTTCAATGCAGCATTTGGTAAATCGCCAAATCCTACATGAATAGTTGATTTATTCTCTATAATATTCGATAAATTTCTTCCTATTCGTTTAGCAACTTCGTCAGGTTCATCGAAATGATATTCTAACAAAGGTACGTCGTTAACAACAAAATGATCTATTTCTTTCATGTGAATAAAACTATTACCTAAAGTTCTTGGCATTTGAGGATTCATCTCAACAATATTTAAAAAAGCTGATTGGGCTAAAGGTTTTGCTATATCCACATTGATGCCAAGAGAACAGAATCCATAAGAATCGGGGGGTGTAGCTTGTATAAGGGCAACATCGATGTGTTTTCTACCAGTTAAAAATAGTTGAGGTATTTCACTTGCGTATATCGGGGTATAATCGGCTTGTCCTTTATTGATTTCCTCGCGAAGAGTTTTTCCAATGAATAGAGCATTATGTCTAAAGAGGTCTTCAGATTTATCCGTGAAATATTTCTCTGGACCAATAGTTAAGAAATGAAGTATTTCAGTATCTATTAACTTCTCAGACTGCTTTATCAATTCTGAAGTGAGTAATTGTGGCTCCGAGCATCCAGAGCCTATAAAAACTCTATTGCCTGGAATAATTTTATTTATCGCGTCCTCAGCAGTAATCTCCTTTTCTTTCCACTTTTCCCGCCATTCTCCATTTAATGAGGTCATATCCTACACTTTAAGGCTCTAATATTAATTTATTTTAAATTTTCCTTTATTATCAAAAATAGTTAGGTCCTATATCTTTAATATTTTTACTTTCAAAATTTGTAATATTTGAAGCTACTGATAAAAAATTGTTCTGGTATTTTATTGTCCAGGAATTGCTTGAATTTAAAAACAACTGAGAAGTAAATTATTCCACTGCCAGAAATGACACAAACTATCAATGGAGGAATTAAATAAAAAATATAGCCCTCAAAGTCTACGAATAAGAAAGCTACGACGATTTATACTACTAATAAAAACGACACAATAAACGCAAATCCCCCCAAAATTAGCATGAGTATACTAAGAAATGATTTAAAACTAT
>DATKTW010000123.1:0-27546 GCA_035530895.1 Candidatus Nanopelagicaceae bacterium | reverse complement strand
TTTTTAATTCCTTTGTTGATGAGAAAAAATAACAATGCTTACATTTTAAGTTACATTGCCAAGTTAAATCATAATTCACATATAACGGAACTTTTCTTACTATTGCCTGTAAAAATGATGGACCCATAGAAGCAAAACTTATTATATTTTTCACATTGAATAGTCCCATAATCAATATAAGATTCGATGTTTTAAATATAAGCAATAATTAATTATTTAAAAACTAATTTCTTGTAAAGGAGCTGAAGAAATGGCTTCCCTATCCCGTGAACTTCATTATGATCGATTTTTCTAACCGTCTTGAATCGGTGTAAACGAAGAATTCCCCGATATGACTATTCAGAATTGCAGTTTTTACGCCACCCAATTACTCATGAGAGAGTTCCTCAAGGAGTTAAATAAAATAAAAAGAGAGCACCTTCTTATCTACATAGAGGAGTGGAGGAAGTTACGCCATCTTAAATTTTCATTAGAAAAAAGTGAACAAACACATGATATACCTCCGTTTAAGGTTGATGATGTGAAATTAGCGCTTCAACTTTACACTCAATTGAGAGAAATATTACCTTGTAATGCTCCAAAAGAAATAGAAATATCATACTCTTAAAATAATAATAAAAAACAGTTAAGGCATAGTTACTATATTAGTATCTTCATCTAGATTTATGATGCCTTTGACTGCGAGTTGTTTAATTGTCCGTACTGCCATAATAGGCGGAATAGAAAGAAGTTTCTTTAATTCATCAAGGTTACAGCTTCCCTGCGCCATAATCGTTGCTAATATATCTACTTCTGATATTTCTTCTTCAGAATTCTCTATTAAAAACGATGTAAAGTAATTATTCCTTTTCAAATGATTTAATTTTAAATCTAAATCCTTCATCTTTTCTTCAGAATATTCTGTTCTTAAATGTCTTTCGCGGTTTTCATTATCAATCTTTTTTTGATCTAATAAATTGTTATCATTTTCCTTCATAGCAATTTTATCGTTAACATTTTTTAATTTCAACTGAAGATCTTCATGTTCTAACTTTGGACCTTTGAGATTATCGCTGAGTTGTTCAAGAGATTTCTGTAGTTCTGAATTTTTTGCTTGTAGGTCATTTTTAGACGAATTTAAAACTTCTATTTTTTTTTCTAAGTCGTCTGATTTTGTTTTGAGTTCTGTTAGCTCATTATTTTGGATTTCTATCTTTTCTTCGAGCTTTTTAACGTCTTCATGTTCAAGTTGCATCTTTTTCCAAGTAAAGCTCAAATTCTGAATAATATTTTCGCTGTTTTTTTGAAGAGATTGTTGATACTCGTCAAAATATTTTTCAAGTTGTTCAATTGTTCCTAAAATGTCTTTTAAATTCGAACTCATCAGAAATCAACCTCCTCTTTCAAAGTAATTGTACCAGAAGATTGGTCGTATTCAATAGGGGCATTCTCTTCAATCATTTTAGTAATTATTTTGCGTGCTTGCTCCTCTCTCATATCAATGGCAACTAGAATATTTTTAAGGTCTAGAGTACTTCCAACTTGTAAAGCTTTAATAAACTGGTAAAGAAGGGAATTGATATATTTTTTATTTATCAAAACCTTCATAGCAGCAACTCTATTTTCATACGATTCAACGAATTTTTCTTTCTTAATGAAAGTTCCATTAAGTTCAATTTCTAAAGCTTTCAGCTTATCTTCAAATTTTTCAACTTCTTTATTTAATGTAAATAAGCGATCTTCAAGTTCTTTTAAACGCTGATCCCGATTTGTTAATTCTTCCTTTTTTGATTGAATTGTTACTTGGGTCTCTTTCAACTCGTTTTGGCTTTCTTGAATCTTATTTCCTGTTTCCTGACGATTCTTTGTCAATTCAGCATTATCTTCCTCGAACTTAACAATGTCTCGTTGATTTTGGGAAATTTTGTTTTTAAAGGTGTTAATTTTTTCGTTATTGGATTCAACAGTTTTTACTAATAAATTTTTATCATCTTCGTATTTTTCCAGTGATTCAAGGATTTTTTCGGGTTGCAATCTTAATTTAGGGATATAATCGCTGTTGATCCCGCTAATATCAACAATTACAGAAGCCATTTTCTTTAAAGATGTTTTAGCATCTAATAACGGCGTTTCACTCATTCTAATTTCACCTTATTATCTGTAATATAAATATAATTTATGTATAGAGCACGCATTATTAAATTTGTATTTTTTAATATTGCAAAATATTTAAGACTAAAACAAAAGAATAACTCAAAAAAATTACATATCTTTAGATATGTCCTTGAGGAAGTTCTCTTTTTGGAGAATCATATCTATGCCCCTTCTTCTCATAACCGTGTTTAGATTCTCTATTAACTTTTCGGTAAAATAGCTGAAATCAAAATAAGTTGCAGGATTAATACGATAATAACTTTTCAAAAAGAGGTTAATTAATTCAATTTTTGATTTAGGATAATTTTTTTCAAATATTCCAGGGTTTGTATCAAGTAAAGAACAGCAAATCCAGGCTATATCATCTATATGATTTCCCACATAAGAATCTTCAAAATCTAAGCCAAATATTTTATTATCTGAGGGATTATATATAAAATCTCTTAACCGGGTATCGCCTTTATTTAATACTTTCGTATGCGAATGCTCTTTATCTTCTATTATATTATTTATATGGAGTTTACTTAACCAATTAGCTAATCCATCTATACACATCAAAAGTTCTTTCTTAGTATTCGTGTCTAAGATGTCTAAATCAGCAACTTCCGATAATCTATCGTTAATAAAGTCACATAAATTAATTCCTTCTATTTTTTCAAGTATCAGATACGGTTTTTTATAAAAGATAATATTAGGAACTAGAATTTCTTGCTCGTAAAGTTGTTTTAATGTATCATACTCCGTATCAGCATTATCATTCCTGAAGATTTTAATTACCACTTCTTTAGGTAATGATTCTGTCTTTCTATTAAAAGTCAAACATATAACTGTATTTTTTTTACTCTGGAATTGAGAAAAAATGAAATGGTTAAATTTATCAATTAACTCTGGGAAGTCCTCTTTAAGATCAATTATTAGGTCTTTCCGTATTTTTAAAAGCTCCATCTTTAACTGTAAGAATAATGCGATAATTATGCCATATTGGTTTATGGAAATCTGTAAATTAAGTTATTATTATTAAATATAAAAGATAAATTTCTCTGTTCCCATATTCAAAAATCTAAATCTAAGCTTTTAAATTTTGTGAAGATGTTCGTGTTAAGGAATATATGGTTTATTATAAATTATCAGAGTAACAAATAAAAAAATAAATTTCATAGATAATATGATGGGTTCTCAACAAAAACAATATAAACTTGGAATTTTTTATGGTCCAGATCCAGATACGGTAATGTTAGCGCAAAAATTCGTTGGAAATCTAATAAACGATGATCAATTTTGTAAAGCGTGTGAATTGCTCGAAAAGGATGTCAAATGCGATAAATGTAGAGAATATTTAGGTAATTTTTCTAGTTCGATTTACTTTTACGATATGATAGGAGAAGGTGTACCCGATTTTATTGAAGACCCTGAAGATTATTTACCGAAAACCTTGCCTCAAGTAGATTTTTTATTAGTAGTTGGTATTCATCAAGATTTACTCTTCGGATTACCAGAATACTTAAAGGATAAGAATATTAAAGCGATAATAATTCCAATTGAAAACCCAAAGTGGGTCCAACCTGGTTTACAGGTGCAGGTGTTAGAAGATTTTGAAAAATTTGGAATACAAGCAGCGTTTCCAAAACCTTTTTGCGCTTTAAGTAAAGAATTGAATGAGTACAATAAAGTAGGTTTCAACATTACAAAGGAACGGGACAAGATTATAGAATTCATTGAACACTATAAAATAGGAGAACCTATTGTGTCGTTCTTATTATCCGATAATGGTAAATCAATTCAAGATACATGCGTTCTACAATCTGCGCCGTGCGGATCTTCATATTTTGTGCTCCAGCAACTAAAAGCTAAATATATTGAAAATGGAGAGATAAGTCTAAACGAAAAAATTAGTAAGGCTCATCATTCATATCCTTGTAATGCATCAATGGATCAAGATGCAATACTGAAAGACTCTGTTCTCCATGTCGGGGGCTATTTGATAAGAAATGCTGTTAGGAGAGAATTAGGTCTCGAAGAGCAGGAAGGTCAAAAATTGGTCTATATTGTCAAATAATCTCATTTAGTTTAGAAATTAAATATAAGGTTATAATTTATAATTAATAATAAGAAAGGGAGCTTGAGTTTAAACTCCAAATATTACAAGATAAATAAAACTCTTACTTTTCTCATAATTCTAATAGTTAAACAACTCAATTTAGCAGTTTTGACTGGCATTAACCTCTTTTTATTATATAATATAAAGCTTTTTAGATACATCTTATTTACATTACTTGGTGATTGAAATCGTTACTCAGTGTACAAATACTCTCTGTATAAACGAAGAAATGGAGGAAGAAGAGGAATCGTTTTTCGAGGAACATTTTTGGTTTTTCATCATACCTTCTGCATTATTACTTGGAATTTCAATATTTTTAGAGTTTTTTACTGATGCTGTATTTCTAAGCCAAATCTTAGCAGTGGCTTCATTATTACTTTCATGTTATGAAATCGTAAGCGAAGCTATAAAAGATATTCTTGCTAAAAGGATTACTGCGAATATTCTAATGTTGGTGGCAGGCGTCGCCTCTTTTTTTATTTTACACGGTCAGGAAGGAGCAGTGGCAGTATTATTGTATGCAATAGCAGAATATTTAGAAGAATTAACTACAGATAAATCAAAGAATGCTATCAAGGAATTACTTGAGTTAGCTCCTGACGAGGCTTTATTAAAAACCGCAGAAGGGTATAGATTGGTCCCTACTAAAGAGATAAAAGTTGGTGACATCGTTGGAATTAAACCTGCGATGAAAGCCCCAATCGACGGGAAGATAATAAAAGGTGAATCATACTTCAATGAGAGTGCAATAACGGGTGAATCTCTTCCTGTTTTTAAGAGTGTTAACGATGAAATATTCGCAGCAAGTATTAATAGTGATAGTTTCGTTGATATAGAGGTTACCAGAGAAAGTTCGAACACGGTAGTGGCAAAAATTGCTGAAAGTATTAAACTAGCTCAACAAAATAAAAGTGATAGCGAACGATTTATAGAAAAATTTGCACGGTATTATACCCCAAGCATATTAATTAGCTCGCTTCTCGTTATGATTATACCAACATTATTGTTTGGTTTAGATTTTAATCAATGGTTCTATCGAGGATTAATTCTATTAGTTGTATCTTGTCCTTGTGCTCTCACATTATCTACTCCTCTAGCGAACATAGCCGCTCTTACGAAGTTAGCAAAAGAAGGCATTCTTGTTAAAGGTAATAAGTTTATTGAAAAAGCGAAAAATATCGAATTAATAGCTTTTGATAAAACTGGGACCCTCACTGAGGGTAATTTAAAAGTCTTTGAAATTTTCGAGTATACTTTAAATAAAGAGGAGATTATAAAAATCGCTGCCAGCTTAGAAACACTCTCAGAGCATCCTATTGGAAAGGCTATAGTGTCACAAGCAAAACAAATGAATTTATCTTTATATCCAGTGGAGTCATTTAAGGTTATAAAAGGAAAAGGTATCAAGGGAGAAATTCAACGAAATCTTTATTATGTTGGTAGTAAGAAATTTTTTGAAGACCAAAAATTTAACTTCCCTGGAGAACCTTTAAATGAAGTTGAATTGTCTGGAACAATTCCGATACTACTTGGTCAGAATTCAACTATATTAGGAGTTATCACTATTAGAGATGTCCTAAGAGTATCTGCTCCGCTCTTAGTAGACGGATTAAAAAAAAGGGGTTTTAAGTCAGCGATGATTTCTGGGGATAATCAACGAGTATGCAATACAATCGGGGCGTGTTTAGATATAGATTCTTCTTATGGTGAGTTGTTACCTGATCAAAAATTAGAGGAAATAAAAGATTTAAAGAAAAAGTATAAAGCAGTTGCCATGGTAGGAGATGGAATAAATGATGCTCCTGCTCTTGCCACATCGGATCTTGGAATTGCAATTGGTGCTTCAGCAACTGATTTAACTTTGGAAACTGCAGATGTAATTATAATGAGTGATGATTTGAAGAAAATATTGACATTTTTTGATATTTCAAAGAAGACTAATAGAATCATAAGGCAAAACATTTGGACATCAATTATTATTAAAGTAACTTTTGCGATTTTAACTGTTGTAGGTTTAATGACTCTGTGGCTTGCTGTTGGAATAGGCGACATGGGCGTATCTCTCCTGATATTGCTGAATGGTCTAACAATCTTTAGATATAAGCTCCAATATAAAGAAATCTCAATGGAAGAGATAGAAAGTCAAGCAAAAACCCTTATATGTGAACATTGTGAAACAAAAGATATTATCCCGCAACATCACGGGCGAGATATGGTTCAAAGAGGAAATAAACTTATTTGTTGGAAAAATATCATAAGTAGCGAAGAATTAGAAACTTGTGATGAAGAACTACCTCTTCACTGTACATATTGTAAGAATAAATTGGAGCTCCGATAATAAATCAATATATAATTACTTGTTACTATTAACAAGGAATTTATTTTTATTAAAAATATATTTTAAATAAACTGAGTTCTATTTATCTTTATTTACATGCTCTTGCTTAAGAAAATATCCTTTCGGTGGTTTTTCAATTCCCATTTTTATACACCAATATGAAATACTATCATTAGTAATCGAAATTCCAAATCTTTCTTCATGAATTTCTGCAATCCTTATTAAAGGATACTTCCACACCATATCCTTTAACTCTTCTTTTGTGAACTTAAATTTCTTTGCTCCTGAAAACCTCTTTATTGCTATTTTTCTCCTTTCTTCTGTGCTTTGAAATTTAATTCTTTTTCGCGGTAAACTCGCTTCATAGTTCTCTAACATTTCATTAAACAAATCAGCACCCAAATGTAATTTATATGATTTTTTAATTTCACCTGATTTTGATTTATAGGTAGTAATTTCTGGTTTATAATCAAGTTTAAAAATCCTTTTAATATCTTCTATATATAAACAACTACTTGAACTTATTCTGGTCGTTCCTTGTTTTCCATCCCCATCAAAATAACCCAGTAAAAATGCTAGTTTTAATTCACGATTTCCTAAATTGGGAAATCTTATTATATCAGATTTCTTTCCGATTGTAAATCCGTTCAACATCATACTTTCGCCAAATAAATTATTTGAAAATCTTACACGAAATAAACGAATTATACTTATTTCATTTGTAATTTCATCTTGAATTAATCTTTTATAATATTTTACACGGTTAGGTTCAAAACCAATCGATTTTATATAGTTTTTTAATAGTAGACCATCTTTTACATTAAGCTCTATGCTAATTACGAGGTTGCCTTGTTTGTTTCTATATAATGAACCGTCGGCAAATAACAACCCGAATAAATACGCCTTTTCCTTAGTGTCAATATATTTAAAATAATTTAGATTTAAATTCGGATGGTAATTATGGATGAAATAGTTTTTTTCAGGGATATTATTTGCAGATTTATATTTCTCCATTAAATGTTTTATTCTGCTAATATTCTCTAATTTAACTTCTAACTGAACATGATAATTTTCAAGTAATTCGAGTGTAAGAATATAATCCGGATATTTCCTACTTACCTCTAAAATCCATTTTATATGCCCTTCTCTTTGACCTAAAATAATACTTAATTCCTGATTACTTATTTCCTTCGATAATCTAAAAGAAATCTCTTTTTTTAAATCTCTTATAAAATGGAGTGTAGAAAAAGTTTTTGGTTCTATTCTTTTGTTATTACTCATTTTTAAAAATAAATAGAATTAATCTATTATATTTGAAATAAAGAGATATATCCTTTAATTCAATACAACAATTTAAATTTCTAATTTATGTTCAAGTTAACAGTATTCAAATAGAAAAAACATATTTCAATAATAAATGAGAAATGTTAATTCGATGAAATAAATCTAAAGATCACATAATTTTGTCAGAAAAAACTTTTAGAGAGTGACGAATTAGAGCCGTGTGAAGAAGAATTTCCTCTCTATTGTCCTGAGTTTCAAAAAGTAAGACCCTAAGGTAATGGGTAAGGATTGAAAGGGCGCCATAATACTCTTTCGGATTCCTCACGCTCTTGAGAGCTTTTTTTAGTTTTTCTATTTTTCAATTTTTTCCAGCACATATAGAATACCACGAAATAAAGATACAAGTAAAAATAAAAACAATTGCTGACCGACAATTTTCTGTATCTTGTAATTAAGTTTTAATGCTAAAAAAATCTTTAAAAATAACAATATTACTTAAAATGCGGGAAGGGAGATTCGAACTCCCGGACCCCTACGGGACTGGATTCCAGTGATTAATTAAAGATTAAAATCAATCAATTTCTGAGTCCAGCGCCTTTGACCAAACTTGGCAATTCCCGCATTCATATAATGATTAAATATTATAATTATACCTAAATTTTAAGATTAAAAAATATAATTGTTTGAAATTTTTATACCTTGTAAACTTTTTACCTTCCTTTAACCTTTTAACGCTAGTTTAAATCGCGAAAAATCCTAAGGTTCATATATGTTGGAATTTTTTCTTCGGTAGTTGATAGAAGGTTTATTAATTATGCCGAAAGTTAACGTAAATATCATGAATATTTATTATGAGATTTATGGTACTGGTCCTCCTTTATTAATGATCCTTGGTTTAGGAGCTAACATTACTTGGTGGGGAAAGTATTTCATAAAAGGATTAGCAGATTATTTCAAAGTGATTGTGTTTGATAATAGAGGAACGGGACAATCTAGCAATCCTAAATCGCAATATGCCATCAGAACATTAGCAGATGATGCATACGGGTTAATGAAAGCTTTAAATATTGAAAATACTTTTGTATTCGGGCATTCAATGGGAGGAGGTATTGCTCAAGAATTAGTAATTAATTATAGTGGAATAACTAAACTAATTTTATGTAATTCTAATTGTGGGGGATCCAAATCTATCTTAGCATCTCCGGATGTTTTACAAATAGTTGATAAAACGACATCGGGAAGAGCTCCAATTGAAATTGCCAAGGAAAGCTTAAGAATATTTTATTCACCTGAATTTATAAAGATTCACCCTAAACTTATTGATTACGCTGTTCAGAACATGGCTAAAAGCCAAATGCTTCCAAGAAATTACGAATGGCAGAGGAACGCAATTAAATCGTTTAAGACCTGCGATAGATTAAAAAATATAAAAATTCCAACTTTTATCATGCATGGCGCGAAAGATGTACTGGTACCACCACAAAACGCCAAAATTCTCGCTGACTTAATCCCTAACGCCCATATAAAGATGTTTGCTGAAAGTGCTCATGCTCCCTATGTGGAAGAACCAGATGCAGTTATTGAAGCGATAGTTGAATTCCTCCTATAAGTTCTCCATTAATTAGTATACTGCACATTAATTTTTATACCCGAAATTATAATATTATATTAATCTTAATTTAATGTATAGTAAAAAAGCGTTTTCAAGATAGAAAAATGTCAAATGAAGCTCCTCAAAAGGGTAATGCCAAGGACAACGAAGACCTTCCCAGAAGAAAGGTTCAGACTATCACCGTTTATCAATTTAACGATGAAATAGGAGATTTTGAAGAACTTGTTATGGATCCTGATTTAAAATTGCGGGATTTATTGGATGATGATTTTATCATTTTGTTTGTTGATCCCCAGCATAATAGAGTATGGATGTGGCATGGATATAACACGACAACTCGAATGAAATTCATCGCAGCAAAAACAGCACCTTCAATTCGGGACAAACACAACATTGCTTTTAAGCTCACAACTGTTGACCAAGACGATGAATCCCATGGCTTTAAAGTGATGCTTGGTCTAGAAAAAGAATTAGATTACGAAAAAGGTCAAACTGGGCCCGCGTATGAAGGTACAAAAGAAGATCTTGAACTTCTGAAAACTTTATCATTAGAAAAAATACTTCTACTCCTCGAAAAAGCCGGAGTTCCGGAGGGATTAGAACGAAAAATGGTTATCGTGAAAAATCAAATCTATGGATATCGAGAGTATGATCGAAATTACTTAGGCTCAGTAATTAAGGAAAAGCAACTTTTCCCTTTAAAAGAAGAGATTGAGGATGGAGCCTATTTGGCTGATAATTATATCCCTAGGATGCTTTTTTCGTACAATAATGTAGTATTAACAGAGTTATTAGAAAGAATCGAAATAGATGATAGTATACAAAAGAAATCATTGAAAGATTAGACGCTTGAAAATGAGTGCAAATAGATCAAATCAAAACATTAGACGCAGAACCTATGTAAGAAAAAAGCGAAGAAAACTTACGAGGAATTCATTAATATTAATAGCTATATTATTTCTTAGCGTTATTATAAGTATCGTCATAACGATTATCGCATTACCTTAATTTTGTTAGTAATTGTTACCTACATTCGTAGATTAATTAAATCACTCTAAATTATTTTGTCTTGAAAAATGAAAATAAAACGAATGGATTTTATATTCTTTATTATTTTAGGGATAATTACGATAGTCTCTATAGATTTTATAATAAATGAACCTCATCGCGTTTTTATTGAAAACATAGCAAGATACCCTCCATTTCAAGATCTCGCTTCAGGGTTATTAATAACATTTTTAGTATGTTTGATTGGAAATTTATTACCAATTCCCACCCCTTACACATTTGTGGTATGCTTTAGCTCGCTGCCATTTCTTCAAATAAATCTTTTAATTCCTGTAATTGTAGCACTTATAGCTAGTTTAGGATGTTTAGTCGGAGAAGTGGGGGGATATTTTGTTGGAAGAGGCGCTTCTGCATTTATTTCTGAGGAGCAGAGTCAGAATTTGAAGAAATATCAAAAATTCTTATTTGAACATCCAAAAACTGCGCCATTCATGATTTTTATATTCGGTTTTACTCCCTTAAATGACGATTTCATAATAATACCTCTAGGAATTATTAAATATAGCTTATTAAAGACAATTTTTTGGTGTTGGTTTGGCAAGTTTAGTTTGATGTTAGTTTTTTCTTATAATATAATAAACATTTGCAGTCTTCTGGGAGGGGAAAATTGGATTTTAAGTATTGTTTCAATGTATTTGATTACTATTATACTGTATTTAATTATAAAAATAGACTTAATAGCGTTTTATAACAAACTCGTAGAGAAGATCCTTAAAATAAGGGAGAAAAGCTAACTTCTCCAAATGATTATATTTTGATTTATTTATTTTTCGTCTCTAATTTCTATACCATCAGGTAAAGTAACGCTATCAACCATTAATCCTTCTGCTTTTCGGTAATCGTCAAAAGTTCTAGCTTCAACTTTTTTCATGTATTTCAGGAGCTCATCTTCCACGTTTTTCTCTAATTCGGTAGGGTTGTGTGCTTCAAGAATTTTATCGACTTTTTCTCTGGCTCTTTCAATAATATTTTTTGCTCCCTTCTTCTGCCATGTTGAACGCCTGGACCTATCAGCCAATCGTGGCATGTACAATTCAGACTTCATGTGTTTTCGAGTGTGTGGTTCAGCAAGAAAGTTAACACCTTTTTTATCACTCGTAGCGACTTTTTTGATTACATCTATTGCTATCGTATCATCGTTCACTTTTATTCCTTCCATTGCTCTTTTTACCATACCAACTAAGTCATCATCAATAACTAAAAGCTCTAAAGCTTCAACTAAAGTTGCTTCGTAAGTACCTGCGCAAGTTATGTAGTTTACTCCAGCTTGAGCAGCGAGCATTAACGTCTGGAATCTTTCATACCCATTTTGTAAATCCAATAATTTAGAATCAGTCCCAGCTCCAGGACCCCGTGATGGGATGTTGTAAAACCGCGCTAATTGCGCAATTCCAGCTGTAATTAAGCCCATTTCTACAGAACCCATAGCTGAATTCCCTGAACGCATATCTGTAACGTGAGAAACAGTACCAAAAAAAACTGGCGCCCCTAGATTAAAAATTTGAGATACGACAACACTACCTACAATTTCAGCGTTTGTTTGTGTTAATAAGCCCGCTAAAGTTACCGGTGCTGAGGCTCCTGCTAATGCTTCTGGTGCTATGATTGTTGGTTGTTTGTACTTTGTAAATATCGCAAATCCATTTGTCATGATTTGAGGCAAGTGAAGAGGGCTGGTAGGATTCATAAAACCTACGAATCTTGGTTTTTCGACTAACTCCTCTTCCCCGCCCACGATAATTGAAGCCATATTCATCATATCCTGCGAAGCTAATCTCCCTAAGCATCCCAAACCATACGGTTTTTTTGTATTTTTAACCCATTGGTATATACATTGAGAATGAATAGTTATGTAAGACACATCATTAGGCCACACATCAATGTGGGAGCACATGATGTTTTCTAAACTATCAACAATTTTAATTTGTTCAATAGTATCTGTTAAAACTGTTTTCCTGACTCCTTTTTTATCCATAGGGTCATATATTTTTACGGGTGTTCCGATAGTTGCGAATTGAGTGCTATTTGTATTAACTTCGAACGAGAAAGAACCGTCAGGACCATGTAGTTTAAATGAATCTGGAACTGTTTTTAGTTGTTCTTTTACTAGCGATTCAGGGAATTTAACAAAGTGAGATGAGTCATCTACCGTCGCTCCTTTTTCTTTTAAGATATCTCTTGTATCTTGAGCATCTACTTTTATACCTACTTCCGATAACAAAGTCATAGACGCAGAATGAATAGCTTCAAGTTCGTCCTTCGAAAACACTTCGATTTTTTTTAATTTCATTTAATATTCACCATTATTTACATTAGACGTTTTAATAATTCTACAGCTTCAATCGCATCATCAGCCCATCCATCAGCGCCAATTTTTTTGGCCCAATCCTCCGAAGTAGGAGATCCACCAACGATAACTTTATATTTATCTCTTAACCCTCTCTTCTTAAGCTCTTCTATAACTTGTTTCTGAAAGTCCATAGACATTGTTAAAAGAGATGATAACCCGATAATATCCGCACCTACTTCTTCTGCTTTTGATATGAATTGATCAGCTGTAACCTCGACTCCTAGGTTATATACTTCAAATCCATTCGAAAATAAAAAAGATCCGACCAAATCCTTTCCAATACTATGCACATCACTTTCTACAGTTCCTATAACGACTTTTCCCATCGTCTCCTTTTCCTCTCCAGTAGCTCTAATTGCAGGATCTAAAACTTCATCTATCACCACCTTTACAGTTTCAGCAGAGCCAATGAGTTCTGGAAGAAATATTTCTTCCTGTTCGAATTGATCTCCCACAAATTTCATAATATCTCCTATAATTTTTAATAAATTAGGAGCCGTTGCTTCGTTATTTTTTAGGATTAATTGACAATATTCTTTCAATCTCTCTGTCTCCCATTCGATAACGAGTTCTTTTATTTTATCTTTAATAGACACTTTCTTTACAACTTGCAAATTATAATTTTTGTATTATGATATAATCATTTGGAAAAAAAGTTTTTCATAAATCATTGGTTTATTATAATAAAATGTTCACCATCTTTAATTTCGGGAATGTAATAATATGAAGTTAAGTAAGCTTGAAGTTTTGGAAAAAGAAGAAGTTGAACTCTTCCATGAGAAGACTCTTTATTTATTAGAAAATATTGGCATTAAGGTCGAATCTGAAGAAGCTCGTGATCTATTGAAAGATAATGGAGCAGTTGTGGATGAAACTTCTGAAGTCGTAAAGTTTCCTGAGGAGTTAATTATGGAACAACTTAAACTTGTTCCGGACAACTTTAGATTGTGGGGTTCTGATGGATCATTCAATTTTGAAGTGAACACAAAAACCACGAATTTTGCTACCGTTGGAACTCCTGTAAAGATTTATGACCCAACGAATAAAAAAGGTGTTCGTAAAACTGTTTTAGAAGATACTATTAAGCAGATTCGAATTGTAGACACTCTAAAAAATATTGTGTGTTCACACGTTGATGTGTGGCCAAATGATATTCCCTATTTAGAGCTACACTATCACACGATTAAAGCGTGGGCTACTCACAGCACGAAACCTTACGGTTTGGGATGCTTGGGTCGAGTAGCCTCCCATGATATGATGAACCTTACCTCTATTATTGTAGGAGGAAAAGAGGAATTAATTAATAAACCCCGTTTAATAGGGTTTTTTAATCCGGTAAGTCCTTTAATCTTAAATAAGCTCCAACTTAATGGCTTATTTGAATTTGCAAAATATAAACAACCAACAATCATAGCACCAGCTGCGAGTGCGGGGGCTACAGCTCCAGTTACGCTAGCAGGGTTACTTATTCAGTCTAATATGGAAACTCTTTCCTCTATCGTTCTAACTCAACTTATTAATCCGGGGTGTCCAGTGTTCTATTCGACTATGAACGCCCCGATGGACCCTCCAACGGGAAATGTTGCGTGGGGATCAATTGAAACAGGACTAATCACTATTGGTGCAGCTCAACTAGCACGATTTTACAACATCCCATCTCGGGGTCCTGGTTTAGTTACTGAGTCGAAATGTTTTGATCTACAAAATGGATTTGAACGGTTTATGACGCTATTTTGCTCAGCAAACGCGGGGATTAACTATATAACCTGTGCTGGAACTTATGAATCTTCACTTGCAGAAGCGTTAGAATTATTAGTTATTGACGATGAGTTGATAGATATTATAAAAAGAGGATTTGACGGCATAAGAGTTGATGACGAGAGTATTGCTGTGAATGAAATAACTAAAGTAGCAGCTGAGGGAAAGAACTATTTAATGCTAAAACACACCGCAAAAAACACTCGAAAGGAGCTATATGTCCCAAAATTAGCGAATCGAGATCGTCGAGGTATTTGGGAGAGAAATGGCTCAAAGGATATAATAGTTAGGGCAAGAGAAAAGGTAGATTCCATACTCGAAATACAAAAAGGACCCGGCATATCTAAGGAAATAGAGGACAAGTTACAAGATTACTTTAAGATTATATCTGCGCGTAGCTACGATGATTTTCGTAAAGCCGAAGGAATGGACGGAGCTATCGCTCCAAAAATAGTAAATGGATTGGAGGAATGAATAATGCTTGACAAAGACAGACAGAAAACAATGGATGAAAAAAATAAAGAACTACGGGAAAAATGGGATAAATTGCATTTTGATTCACAACAAGGAAGAGCTGGTGAAGACCCATACCCTACAGCATCTGGAAGCTTAAGAATCCCACTATACGCAACAAAATCATTTGCTTATTCTTCGTTGACAGAATTATTAAAAAACCATTACAATTACTCAAGAACAGAAAATCCAACATTATATGCTTTAGATCAGAAGCTTGCCACTCTTCACGGTGGTGAATCAGCTGTCTCTGTAGCTTCTGGAATGGCCGCAGTACACTTAGCGTGCTCGAGTGTATTGCAACAACGCGTAGATAGAGCAAAACCAAAAAAATTAAAAGCATTACTACCTCAAACCAAACCCGATGATATTCCAAATGTGATTATCCATAATAATCAATACACTGGGGTGTATCGCTTGTTAACAAAAATCTATTCTCAAATCGGAGTAATGACTAAAATCGTTGATCTAAGAAATCTGACAGAATTAAAAAAGGCTATTGATGAAAATACAAAATTGGTTTTTGTGGAAACACCTTCTAATCCAAATTTAGACATATTAGACATTCAAGGATGCGCGGATCTAATTCACGAAGTAAATGGAAAATGTATCGTGGATAATACTTTTGCGTCTCCAGCGATACAGAAACCATTTAAATTCGGAGCTGATTTAGTAGTAGAAAGTTTAACCAAATACATCAATGGGCACGGTGATACCTTAGGTGGTGTGATAATAGGGCCAAAAAATGAACTACAGAACATTAGATACTTCTGGTTAGAGACCCAGGGAGCAGTAATGCATCCATTTAGTGCTTGGTTAATTTTAAGAGGGTGTAGAACGCTTAGCTTAAGGATGGAGCGTCATTGTTCAAATGCATTGAAAATTGCCAATTATTTAGAATCGCATCCAAAAGTAGTAAAGGTGATATATCCCGGCTTGGTATCGCATCCTTATCATACATTAGCTAAAAAGCAGATGAAGGCTTTCGGAGGTATGATTGGTTTTGAATTAGAGACAATCGAGGAATGTTATAAATTTATAGATTTATTGAAACTAATTAAGGTTGGTGTATCCCTCGGAGATACTACGTCTTTAATTGAATATACATCAGTTATGACTGGAATCGATCTCGCTTCGTGGGAAAAACGAAGAATGAACATTTCAGACACACATTTCAGATTTTCAATAGGTTTAGAAGACCCTGATGACTTAATTAATGATCTAGAACAAGCTTTTCAACAAATATAAAAAAAAAAAAATTAGGAAGGTCTTACCCTCTTACCTTCTCCATTTTATCTTTATGTAATTCGGCAAGTTTTTCTTTCATCTCTAATACTTTCTTCTTTGAGAAGGGATAGAAATATAGACAAACTAAGGAAATTCCTAAAGCAATTGCAGGCACAATTACAAATAAAAATCTTAATCCAAATATCACATCAACTCCAGGATTTGGAACATATTCTTCCCAACCAGTTTCGGTGAAGACAAGACTTATTGTTGTAATTGAAAGAACCATTGAAAGTCGCATAAAGAAATTAGCAATACCAAAAAAACTTCCCTCTCTTCTGACACCCGTTTTTAACTCGTCATCGTCAATACAATCTGCAACGATGTACCAGATAAAGTACAACATTCCTCCAAAACCGATCCCCATTAATATTACTACTATAATTGCCGGTATATACGAAGATATAAAGAGCATAGGGATGGTTGCTATAACATAGGCGATTATCGAGAGTCCATATCCTACTTTTCCCCCTAGTTTAACATCTAGTTTTTTCCATAGAAACATTGATACAATCCCAACGATATACAATAATCCCATGAGGATCGAAGTTTCGAATGCTGAAGTAGTTCCAAGGACTTCTGCAGAGAAAAGTGGAACGATAGTAGCGAGCAACAATAGGATATACTCATATAGGAAGAACATTATAATATAGAGCACGAATCCTTTGTTTTTAAAGGTGTGTTTTAAAGATTGGAAGTAACTAAACCCTTGTTGGTAGTCTAATTTAAATTCTTCTCTTTCTACTGCGCCCCATTTAATGTAGATTACCATTCCTACTCCAACGATTATGGCAGTAACAATCCCGTTCATCAAATACCCATCTCTTGTGCTTTGATCTCCAATAAAAATTCCTGGAACAAGAGCTGCTAAAATTAAACCTATGGCAGCTAGGATTTGACGTATTGTGTTAACTTGGGTTCTTTCTTCTACTGTGGTATACAATTCTGGAAACAAAGAATCTGTAGGAAGTGCAATTAGAGTATAGGCAGTATCGTATAATAATAACATGATCAATAAATAGAAGAATTGCGCCATTTCGCCACTAAAAGGTGGTAACCAGATTAAAATCTCTAAGACTAAAACGGGGATTACCCCGATCATAATATAGATTCTTCTTCGACCCCATCTAGAATGCGTCCTGTCGGAAAGGTATCCTATTAAAGGATCATTAATTGCATTCCAAATTGTCCAAATAATGAACGCTCCTCTAATCAAGTTCACATCTAACTTTACTGCAGCGAAATAAAAGGTAAATACCCACAGGTTAAAAGCACTATTTATGAACCATGTTAAGCCATTTCCTAAAGAAAAACTCCATTTCTGACCTTTACTAAATCGTGTACTCATTTGAAACAACCTTATTTAAAAATAAAATTAATAGTGAATTTAATTTTCAGTACTATTTTAAATTGATTATAATACTCACTAAAAAGAGTTATTTGTTGATCGGCAAAACACTGTATGGTTAATGATTACGCTCGAGAATATTTCTCTATGATGTAGTTTTGTAAAGACCATGCATATTTTTCAAGATTTAAGAGCAACACTTTTTGTTGAATTTCTCTTAAATACGGCACATCTAAATTCTCAAATAAATGTTCTAAATGTTCAATAGTATCAAAAATATTTACGATTGTTTTCCAATCTCTTTCCCATTCCTTATCTTTTAATTCTAATTGGTTCATTATAGGAGATAATAAATTTATAATTATTATTATGATTTCTTTATCAATTCAATAGGAACTTAGATATAAAAATGTTTAGATATATCCGAATTAGTAATTTAATTATTAATATCGATTAGGTATACAATTGAAAATGTTTTTCGACTAGTTCTTTTACATCGATAAATTCAGAAATATTGATTAAACGGTTTAAATCTTGAATATCTAATAGTTTATTTTTGTATTTACTATTGAAGTCGTTCGAGAAATTTAACATAAGGTCTTCTATAATATCATTTTTTTGATTAGTGATAACCACTAAAGCATATCCGTGGTCATTTTCATACCTAACAACGATATCTGCTTTCTTTGTTTGGATCACATCGATTTTATCAGTTTTATCGATGAACTCGTTAAGTATATGGTTTAACCCTATAATAATGGTGCCCCATCTTGCTGACTTGATTTTGTAATCTGTTGCATTATCAAAATTATATGAATAAAGCACGATCCCTGATTTATGGTAAATATTTACTGAATAAATTCTGTTTGGTAAAATGAAAAACATCTCTGGTTTCTTAATAAGCATTATGTCAACAGCAAAAGATGAGACCCACCATATTATAATATACATTTCTCTATAGAGAGTTTCTTGAAGTGATATATAAAGCAACAGCATCATTATCGAAATAGAAATAAGCATTGTATTTAACAAGAGCGGTGAGCTTTGTTCTTTACTTTTTGTTTTGTCGTGAATTATAGCCGCGCTATAGAGAAAATAAATCGTAATAAACAATTCGAATAGAATCCCTACAATACTGGTGACTAAATTAAATTCGAAATTTATGTTAGAAGGATTCATTATTGAAAACATGGGTGGAGGTGGACCATTTAATGTTAATGTTATTGAATCAGGAGTTGCCAAAGCGCCAATTAATAGCCCAAACAGAAGAGTAAAATAAATGAAAGGAAAAAGTTTATTTTTTTTATATTCATTAAAAAAAGAATAAATTATGGAAGTAAATAATAAGGTTATAAAACCAATTACTAATAATGTTTTCCATATTAAGATATTAATATCATAAGATATGAAAATAACTACTGAAAACATAAAAAATGTAGAGAATAAAATTCCTGCTATAAAGGTATTTGCGATATTTAAGAATGCCATTAAATCTGTACCATATTTATTACGATGTCGAAAAATTTGAATTATGGTATTAGTGCTTAAGATTAAGATGAGGATATAACCAATTATTAAAGAATTTGAGATCGTGTAATTCATATTGTAAAGTGTAAAAAGTATCTTCTTATTAACTTATTGAAATACGAAAATCTATGAGATTTCGAAGAGGCATAAAATAAAAATATACCTATTTAAATAAAGAAGAAACATTCATTTTTAAGAATTACTCAAGAATCATTCAAAGAAGAGATAAAAAAGAATAGTAAATATTTTTATAATAAAATAGTCTTTTAACACATTCAAAGTGCTATTCCTATATATTGTTCAACTCTGCTATATATTAGTTAGAATATTTACGCCTCTGTTAAATAGTGGCTAAAATTTTTGATGACAAGTTTATTAGCATTATTAAACTTAGAAACATCAATTAAACGGTTTAAATTTAATAAATTTTCTTCATTAATTTTGGAAAAATCTAGCATAAATCTCTCTACAGCAGATTCCAGAATTTTATTTCTATGTTTGGCAATTAATAAGGCAGCATAACCTAATTGTGTATTAAAATTAAAAACTATAGTGCGATCTTTCATTTTTATGTGAGTTACTTGAGTTTCTACATTAGCAAGGTTAGCCAAAATATGACTTACCCCGATAAGAATACTTCCTTTTAATAGACTTTCATCAACTTCTTCTCTTGTTTGAAAGTTAAAAGAATAAAGTAGAATCCCTGACTTATGGAAAATAATTAAATCATATATTTTATTTGTAAAAACCGCAAATAGGTTAGGTTTTTTAATAGAAATACCGATAAAATACCCAATACTAATAAGATACACTATAGAATGAAGTATCCTTAAGTAGATATCTAGTGTAATAAGATATAAACTGTAAAAAAAAATGTTTAGGCTAAAAAGGAGGATAAAGATATAATAAAATTTACCTAATTTCTTGTCAGCAAAATTATGATATCCTGTTATTTGTATAATCCAAGAAAACAATATGATACAAGAATTAAATAGGATAATTGAGGTTAGTAATCCAATGTTATTAAATAAGTAGAAATATTCAAAATCTTTCTGGATAACAGTAAAAGAATCGGGAACGAAGAGTAGACTCAAAAAAATTCCTCCTATAAAAATATAAATCAGCGCGGGTAAAAATCTTACTTTACTGTCTTTGTTTAACTCAAGGTTATGTATTGAAGCAGTCATTCCTACTGAAATAATTCTTGTAATAATTGAAATATACCAAATTATCAATGCTAAGGGGATGTCGAAGAAAATTTCTGCTGATAAATTAAACGAAATAAAGTAGGTTACTTCGCTTATGAAGAATAGTATAAGTAAAATAAAAAATCCTAATTCTGCTTCATATTTTTGTTTATTTAATATTATATAAATTATGTCAATTAAATAGATTATAACAAAAATACTAATAAATATGCTTGCAATCATCTATTCTATTAGAAATGTTTATTAATGAATTCCGTTTACTTTTTTGTCAAAATAGATTGACAAAGTCAGCTACAAACATATAATGGTCTAGCAAGGTATAAGAAGTTTTACATGAGAAGTAAGATAAAAAATTGATTTATCAACTTACTTTCCTTTTTATACGGCCTTCTAACCAACCTTTTTTCTCCGTTTCTCGAATATCGAACTGGGAAATGTATGGCTTGATATCTATTACAGGCGTTTTATCTAAAATATCTAAATTGTTGACAAATATAATATTTTCCTTAATCTCAATAAGTTCTAGAATAGAGAAACCTATAGGATTTGGTCTAAAGGGTGTTCGGATGGCAAAGACTCCCTTAATCTCATCTACCAAAAAAGGTTTAGATTGTAATGGAACAGGGAGTTTCACCATGTCAAAAAAGTAGATGCAAATTATATGAGAAAAGCCATCTAAATCTTTCAGCGCTTTTTGATATCGTTGAAATATCTCTATTTTTCCTTTCGCATCAGACATGGTTGATTGAATAGGGATTCCCTTTAATTCTGTAAAAGGAGAACGGACAATTCCTATGGGTTGAAAACATATCTCGTCTGGGAATTTTCTTTCATTTGGATCAATTAATTCTCTTTTGTTGATTTCCATATTCTTGAAGAACTCATAATTAAATATAAAACTTTATTCTGGTTAATAAGAATATAAATAATTAATTTTTAAACTGGATCGAGGTTTTTAGAGTATACTTTTATGATTGAGTTTGAAGAATTCCTAATTGATAAAGGTTTACTTGCAAACTTAATGGAACGATATGGAATCGATCAAAGAGACAAAGAGATTTATAAATTTTTTTATGAACTCGTAAAAAAATTATCAAACTATAAAACGGAACAATCTCGAAACAATACTAAAAAAAGATCTGATTTTTTTGATCTCGACATAGTTGCATCAATCTATGAGGAGAATATTCCTCATTGCATAAGAAAAAGAACTGGTGAATTTTATACTCCAAAATCTGTCGTTAACTATATACTCAACGGTATTGGATATACTACAAGAGATAATATCATTACCAGAAAAATTATAGACTTAAGTTGTGGATCAGGGAGTTTTTTAATTAAAGCAGTCAAAATACTATACGAAAAGCTATGTAATCAAATTAATGTGAAAGAAGTATCAAAAATTCCTTCGGAACAAGTAATGAATATTATTAAAACAATCAAAAATAATATTTTTGGAATTGATGTTAATCCAATTGCTTGTGTTTTATGTCAAATCAATTTATATTTCACTCTTTTTGAGCTCTTCAAGATTATTTCTGAGGATAGTAAAAATTATTCAGTTATAATGTTCAATATCTATAATAAGAACACTATTCATATAGAATTAGATTGCAAATTTGATTATGTGGTTGGAAATCCGCCATATTTGTTTATCCGAGCGATTCCATTAGATATGAAGAGAGAAATAGAAAAATTAATTCTTGAAACAAACAAGGGACAATATGATTTATATCAGATCTTTATCGAAATTGGTCTTAAAATATTGAGAGAAGGAGGATTACTAGGATATATTGTCCCTGATTCTATATTAGCGTTAACAAACAGGAAATTATTAAGAAAATTTATCTTTAATTCAACCAAGATCAAAGAATTATGTCATCTGGGTCCGGCATTCAGAAATCCAAAAGTTTCTAATCTAATCTTGATATTACAAAAAGAATTAAACTTGAAAAAAAGATTAAATAATAAAATTTCAATTAAAAAATCATTGAATAACAACTCTCAAATTTCATATATAAAACAAGAAGCCATTAAAAAACACGATTATAAGTTTGTTATTAACTTGAATCAGAGAGACGTAGAAATTTTAGATTACTTGAAGTCAAATTTTCCAAAACTATCAGATTTAATGAATGATACTCGATTTAGTATATCACTGAAACGAGGAGTAGAGATTGGCAAGGAAGGTTATGTTGTTTACTGTGAGACATGCCAAATATACCAGCCTCTTCCAAAAAAACATTTAGTTTGTAAAATCTGCGGATCTCCTTTAAATGAAAAATTTCTTGATAAAATTATATTAGAAAGCATTCCAGAAGGATTAGAAGATAAATTTCAACCTTTTTTATATTCAATAAATAGGTATTCCGCAAAAATTTTTAAATATATTAGACTTGGGATGGAAGGGATTAATTACAAAGGTGAAGACACTTTTAAAAAACGAATTGTAATTAGGCAATTAAGTCAGGAGAACCAAATATGTGCCACTTATAATGAAAATGCTTGGACATCTCAATCAATTTATAATCTTGAAATAATAAGAACTCCAGTTTTGGAATTTAATCATCATTACCTTCTTGGTCTTATAAACTCCCACTTACTCTCATATTATTTTTTAAAATCGTTTGGATCTTATAAAATCTTTTTTCCAAGAATTCTTATTGAAAAACTAAAAAATTTGCCAATTAAAGTTCCGCAAAGCCATATTGAAAAAGAATTATCAGAAGAGATCAAGGAAAAAGTTCTCAAATTACTTCAAATCATTCAAAAAAATAGTATAGAAGCAAAAAATCTAGCGAACCAAGTAGAAGTTATTGTTCAAAAACTATATAAAATTCCTCAGACTGATTTACAATATATAATAAGATCAACAATGGGATTAAATATTAAAAATTAACAATTAGATGCTATTAAAATTGAGAATCTAATAACGAAGGATTACTTAATTCCTTCTTACCAGCATACATTTTTAAGATAGTATCCCATTTTTCTGCCAAATCTTTTAAACCCGTTTTTTCAAAAAGATTTACAGCTCTAAACATGATCTCTTCTATTTTGTTCTCTTCAGACCTACTGTCTCTTAAATGTAAATTATCTACCATAAAATAATGAAGAAATAATTTGAATAAAAAGAGGAATAATATTGTGATATAACCTAAAAAATTGGATTCTAATTTCTCTGAGAAGACCCTACTACCTTAAAAAAAGATATTGTATGATAAGTCAGAAGAGATGGTTATTTCTATATCTTTTATAGCTATATTTATATTATTTAAAACAATAATATTTTTAATAAGACGTACTTAGAAGTTGAATTCAATGGAAAGTTTACCCAATATTGATTTACTTGAATCATTATTAGAAAATTACATGTTTGATATCGATGGAGCTATTGCAGTGGCAATTTGCGACAGAGATGGTTTTATTATAGCTTCGGATAGCAAAGAAAAAGCGGGAAAAGAATCTGATTCGGTGATGGGAGCAATATCAGCTTTTTTAGACATCTATATCGATCGGATAAAAAACGAGTTCCAGACACAGAGTAACTTCTTCAACATAACATCTATGCAAGATAAGAAATTTGCTTATTGCTCGATGGGTTCACGTTCGATTTTAACAACTATCGCGGATCCTACAACATCTGATTTAGAGTTAAGAATATATTCTGAATATATAGCAGGGAAAGTGGAACTTGTTCTTGAGGGATTTGATAATGTTTCTACAGAAATACCTGAGATAATTCGCGTTTTATCAAAAAGAAGGGAAGGAAAATTACCAAAAGGTCAATTCACATCGAAATTAATACTAACCGGCGATTTTAGAGTGGGGAAATCATCTCTTATTAAAAGGTTTATCGAAAACCGGTTTGACGAAAATTACATAGCTACCATTGGGGTAGATATTTTAAAAAAGTCAGTGGTAATGGACGAAGAAACCATTGTTAACTTTGTTTTGTGGGATATCGGTGGGCAAATCAACTCAATGTCACCATATAGACATAGGTTTTACGAAGGAGCGAGCGCAGCATTCATTGTAATAGATAGAACCCGATTAAATAATTTAGAAAGTGTAAAAACCTGGTATAAGGAAATTAAAAAATCAGTCTCACGTGATATACCGGTAGTGATAGTAGGTAATAAATCAGATTTACAGAATGAATTAGTAATCAGCGAAGAAGAAATAAAAGTAGTTGCTAGAGAACTCGGTTTCCACTATATTTTAACATCAGCACTAACGGGGGAAAATGTTAACGAAGCGTTCCTTTATATTGCTTATAGATTCATAGAGAAAGCGTAAATCATTATAAACAAAATTTTTAATTCTCATACTAATTCTTAAATTAGTAAGATCACAATTGAATTTTAAAAATAAAATAGTTAATAAAAATCAAAGGAGGTTATTAAAAAATAGTACTAAAAGTTATATTCAACGAGATATTGGCTGCTTGAAACCAATCTGGCTACTTAATGGGTTTTTCTATTAAAGAATTAACATATAAAGGGAAAAAACTTATAGAACTGACAGAACAAGTGTTTGCTGGTCCGTGGTTTAGTTTTAAACTTAAAAACAAGAGTTTAGAGCCTATTGGTGTGCTCCTAAAAAATGTCGAATCAACTCCGATCTATAAAATGGTTAATAGTCGTACTGGAACCACAATTGATCGTATTACACTTGATTTTGATATAAGGGAATACCTAAGAAAATTAATCGCACTGAAAAAGATCAAACCAATTGCTCTCAGTGAACAAAATTCTCTGATTCGGTTATACATTGATGTATTCAATCGCCCTAATGTTCCCTATATTAATGCATTCTTTACGATAAAAAACATCTCAGATTATGATTTATTAGATTTTTCGTTATATTTCGTCTTTGATTTTGATATCAATGGGTTAGACGGTTTTGATAACGATTTATCAGGATACGATGAAAAGAACGATGTAATTTATCAATATGATGACACTAATTTATATGGAGGGTTTTCTCCAATATCTAGATCAACATATTATGAAACTTGTTTAACTAAAGATTTCAATATTAGCAGTGAAAGATTAAATCTATCTAATACTCTATACGATCAACCAGGAGAAATTTTATCTGCTTTACAAATCGAATTTAAAACTTTAAAACCGGATCAGTCGTTTCAGACATCTCTAACTATTTCTGGAGCATTAAGTAAGGAGGAACTTATGAAAAGCATCAACGAAGGTAAAATCAACGCAATGAAGTTTTTGTCTCAAGTAAACAGATCGGTTAAATCGAAACAGAGAAACGAACAAGAAGAAGCTTTCATTAAACTTAATCTCAAAGAAGCCGTTGATTGTAATGATTAAACCGAATTTAATGATTCAAATAAAAAAATCCGAAATGGAAAGTTATTTGATGAATACTCTGCGAGAGGTGGGTTTAATAAAATTCTTGATTACATTTTATAGGAAAAAAGATGATGTATTAAAATCATCTAAGAGAAAATCACTAATCGTAATAAGCTTAATTTTATCAATTAGATTTGCTTTGTTCAGGTATGCTTTCAAAAATGGTTTCAAATTTATATCTTTATCAAATTTAGAGTTTATTAAAATTATATAGCTTTTTATCTTTTTATCAATTAGAATCCCTTCTAGATATCTAAGTACAGTATTTTCTTTTAGTTTTGCATTTAGTTCATTATTTATCTTAACTTGATTAAAGATTTCCTCTTCGATTAAGAGATAATCTAATATAACTTCTATTTCTTCTGCACTTTTAAGGTAGACTACCCCCTTTTGTTTCTGTTTTTCAATTTGAATCTTAATTTTTTCGCTTCGAGCTTTTTCGTATAATTTATACATCACAAACTGATAATCTCTAAAAATGCCAGGTTTACTATTTTCAACTTTGTCATCGACTATATTCTTATAGTCTTTATTCAACTCGTAACCGATGCCATTTCTAAAAAGACTCTTTGCTACTCTTAACGTTGTACCAGAACCTAAGAATGGATCCAAGACAGTATCACCAATGTAGGAGAACATTCTTATTATTCTATATGGAAGCTCTTCAGGAAACATTGCGATATGTTCTTTTTGTACCACTCCCGGGAATTTCCAATGCCCAGTGAACCATTTTTTCCACTCACTCAAAGGAATTTTTGACATCTCTCTTATAATCGGATCAACTTTCCTGTTGTTTTTACCTTGATATTTTTTAAAAATAAGAATGTGCTCATAATCGTAAGTAAGCAATCCATTTCTTGGGTAATAGATGGATCCCATTAAGGTACAGCCTCCCGTAGTGTTAGTAGTACTAATTTTTTGCCATATTATATCTCCAAGAAAATCGAAACCTAAATCCAAACAATCGGTTATAATTTTACTGGCGATTGATAAAACCCGATATCTTCCAAATTCAGAAGTTCTTAGGTATTGATCTCCTATATTTATAACCATTCTACATTGAGGCTCGAGGACTCGATAACATTCAGACCAAACTTGTTTTAGCCTTTTAAAATAGTCATCAAAAGTACCAAAAAAACCTATTTGATTCTGATTACCATAATCTTTAATTTTACCATATGGAGGTGATGTAACTATTAATTGAATGGAGTCATCTAAAACCTCCCCCATAGTTTCTGAAGATTTAAAATAGACTTTAGGCTCTTGAGTTTTAAACAAGTTTCCTGCGTTCACCTAGAAAACACATTTTTTTCTTTTTATTTGCTTTTTCTCTAAATTCATATATAAAAGTTTTCACTGGTTAATTAATGGAATTCATCTTATATAATTGATGAAAGTCAGAATTTTACGGTGATTATTTTTTATTGGAAAGAAAATATTATTACTAGGCAGATCTGGTGTAAGAAAACCACACTAAAAGGATTCTTAATTTTACTTATTTATTGGTTTGTTGGAAATATCCAACTATTCGTAGTTTATTCTCGAAACGGTTTAGTTCCGTTATAATCCCTTTTAATCCTTCCCCGCTATGAAATACTGATTTATCAAAACGAATCTTCATAGCCCCACTTTTTCCAGGGATGA
>DATKTW010000122.1:0-7528 GCA_035530895.1 Candidatus Nanopelagicaceae bacterium | reverse complement strand
TGCGGCAACTCATGGTTTCTTACCACTATTTGAGCGAGATTCTAGCATTTTTTCACAGATACAGCTTGCATATGACACCCACAAAAAATACTTTAAGAAAAAACCAAAAGGAATATGGCTTCCCGAATGTGCATATCGTCCTAAGAAGAAAAATGGAAATCTTTTACGAGAAAGTATTGATTACTGGCTACACAACTCTGGGATAGAATACTTTTTTGTTGATTCTCATGGAATTTTAACTGCTGAGATTATTGAGAGTAAAAACGAATTAGGTTTGAACACTAACTTTGGATATAATTTAGAAACCGGAGTTTCAGTTTTTGGTAGGAATATAAACACGAGCAGACAAGTTTGGGATGCACAAATAGGGTATCCTGGTAATGGATATTATAGAGAATTTCATAAAAAAGATTATGATTCTGGATTACAATATTGGAGGATTACAGATAAATCCATTGATAGCGAGCATAAGGAACTATATGATATAGAAAGAGCCCAAGAAAATGTTAAGTTGGACGCAAATCATTTTGTTTCTTCTCTTTTAAAAGAAGCGGCAACATTTTCAAGTAAATATAACGAGAAAGGCATTATTGTATCTCCCTATGATTTTGAATTGTTCGGTCACTGGTGGATGGAGGGAATAGCATGGCTTAAAAGAGTCTTTGAATTAATACACAGAGAAAATGATATCAAAATGATATCTTTTTCAGCATATCTTTCTAAAAATAAAGATAAGTTTTCTATTATTAAGATGAAGGAAAGTAGTTGGGGTGAAGGCGGTCATTTTCAAGTTTGGAAAAATCCAGAACATGGCTGGATGTGGCCTTATATTAATAGTTCTATGGCAGAGTTTGAAAATGTTCTAGCTTTATATCCGAATCCTAACCAATCACAACAAAGAACGTTAAAACAGATTGGTAGAGAACTATTATTAATGGAAGGAAGCGATTGGCCATTTCTCTTATATACTAAGCAAGCTAAAGATTATGCTAATCAACGTTTTCACCATCATCATCAAAGATTTAATAAATTAATCTGGGCGGCTAAAGATTTTAATGATAAAAGCAGGTTATCCAAAAGCGAATTAGAAGAAATTGAGTCAATCGACTCCTGTTTCCAAGATATCAATATAGATTATTTTCGTAAGATAGATTAACTACTTTTTTAAGAAAAAGGTCTCAGAATTATATGTTAAAAAGTCTCTTAATTTTCCATTCTTCCAATAGATATGTCATCTCTCTCTCGAGATGGTTTTGCTTTTGAAGAATTTGGGGTGGTTAATTCTTGTTTTTTATAATTTATTATAACTAATGCTCCCATAACAATTAAACCTCCAATAATATTCAACAAACCTATAACATCGTTTCGTTGAAAAATTATAGATAAAATAAGAGTTAGAAATGGTTGCAGATACAGAAATGATGCAACGCTTGAAGCCCTTAGCTTTTTAAGAGAGTAACTCCAAATATAATAGCCAATTACGAAAGCTCCCAAACCTAAATATAAAGCACACAGAAATACAATAAGATTTAATAAGTTATTTAGAAAGATGTTCAATTCTCCAGTAATTATAATTAGTATAAAGAATTCAATAACTCCAAAGATGGAAACATTCTTTAGATTTTGAAAATCAGTCCTAGAGCTGTCAAATTGCTTCACTTTTTTTATAGCAATGGTATAAAATGACCACATCAAGGGAGCTAAAAGAGCAAGGATATATCCTAAGAAATTAGGCGAATTTGGTTGTAGGACTCCAATGTTACCTCCAGTAATTAATAAATACGCTCCAAAAGAGGCAACTATGAAACCAATTACTTTATTTTTACTCAATTTTTCTTTGAAAATAGCAAGTGAAAGTAATGTAATAAGAATAGGGTTGATTAGACAATCCACAAGTACGGGTAATGAAGGACCAATCAAGGAAATAGCCGAGTAAATAATAAAAAGATATAAAGACACTCCAGCTAAGCTTGCTAACACTATGTACGACCAATAATTCCTTTCTGATCCAATATTGATGGTTTTGTCAAAAGTTAAGACAGATTTTTTGTTTTTTTTCATTCTTAGGATCGAATCAATTATAATCATTGAAATTGCAGCAATTATCAGACGGTACAACGCGATCGAAAGCGGTGTAACGAAATCCATAGCTATATCAACAACTATAAATGAAAACCCCCAGAAAAAAATCATTACCAAAAGCAAAAAATAAGTAATAATCATATTTGACTAGTTGGAATATATTAAATGAAAAAAGATTTTGCTTTAAAATCATCCATAACAGTAGATTATGTTTGGTATTAGAAAAGATTCAGAATTATAAGATTAAATAGCAATAGACCAAGATAGTACTTATGGTGCTGGAAAATTTAGAACCTAAAATTGTATGGCAAATTTTTGAAACGATAGCAAAAACTCCGAGGCCTTCTAAACATGAAGAAAGAATCCGTGAAGTTATAAAAAACTTTATTTTAAAAACTGGCAGATCAAATAAAACTGATTTTCAGATTCATCAAGATTCCGTAGGAAATATCTTAATTAGAAAACCCGCTACAGCAGGAATGGAATTAGCTCCTTCTTTAATGCTTCAAGCACATATGGACATGGTATGTGAAACAGATAGAGCAGAAGGATTTGATTTTATGAATTCTGGAATCCCAATTAGAATTCAAGACAACTCTGAATGGGTTGACGCTGACGGAACGACGCTAGGCGCTGATGACGGTATTGGTATAGCGCTTGCACTAGCCGCTTTAGTTGATCAATCAATAAAAGCCCACGGCCCAATTGAAGTCTTGCTTACTGTAAATGAAGAAGATGGTTTTGATGGTGCCACTTTATTAGATTCTGTAACTCTTGATATTCAAAGTAAATTGATGATTAATCTCGATGGTGGTCCTTTAGGTGATATTGTAGTTGGGTCTGTTTGTGGAAGACGAATAAGGTTTTCAAAGAAATTTAACTGGAATGAGTACACTGAAAGTGACCAATTGGAATTCTATGAAATCTCAGTTCAAGGATTATTAAGTGGGCACTCCGGAGAAGATATACACTTACCACGAGCTAATGCCAACAAGTTAGCAGGTAGGATCGTGTCAAATATTTCACAAGAAATGAAAATCTTCGTAAGTAAATGGCAAGGCGGAACAAAAACTAATGTAATCCCTGCTAAATCTTCAATAATACTAGGGATAGCCTCAAAAAATAACCAGAAATTTGAAGAATTGCTTAACGATGAAATCTCATCGATATTCCAATATTACGAAAAATTTGAACCTAACCTGAGAATAAAATACAAGAAAGCTCTTCCAAGGAATTATTTAACTGAGGAGGAATCTAAATTATTAATTTCGACCATTAACATAATCCCTCATGGTGTCTTAAAAATATCCTCTATTTACGATAAATTTATAGAAAGCTCCAATAATCTTGGTATCATTAACACAGAAAAAGAAACTGAAATAATATGGATTTATCCACGAAGTATGATTAGAAGCGAATTGAATTCTTTTTGCGTTTCTATGAAACAGCTAGGCGAGATCGGAGGTTGGGAGGTGTTTTTGAGACCTGTTTTACCCGAGTGGCTCCCAAATCTAGAATCTAGCTTTTTAAACTATGTAAAAACGGAATATGAAGATTTATTGAAAAAGAGCGTAAAAACTACGGTAGTACATGGCGGTTTAGAAACTGGAATGATTAATACTAAAATAAGTGGGCTCCAGATGATCTCCCTTGGCCCAACTGTGGAAGGTTTACATTCTCCGAGTGAAAAACTAAAAATTGCTGATGTTGGAGTGCTATATACATTAATTAAGAGACTAATCGAGAACTTATTAAAATTAAATCAGTAGTACTAATAGAATTACTAAAATAAATGTTTTTGTTTATTTTACTTCAAGCATCTTCTAAGTTCATAATTTCTTTAAGGTATTCATAAGCATTTTTTTTTTTATTATCATCAAGCTTACACTCTGTTACTTTCCAAAACCTATATTCGTGATTTAAATACGCGGGACATTTGTTTCTTATATCTTCAGGGCAATCTATAAGTTGCCAGCACTGAAATAATTTATTATTATAATAGCTATGAAACTTTTTAGGAAGCTTCTCAAAATCAAATTTGGTTTCTCTAAGATATTTATCTAAATCGTTCGAATTATAAGTGTTCCAGAATAAAACTTTTTTTGTTTTATTTTCTTCTTTTTCAAGAAAGTCCAACATTGCTGCCATAGTCTTTCCTGTATAAGTTGTTTCTAATCTAAAATCTCTTGACTTTCCTTCAAGATCGTATATCAAATCAACTGCGTTTTGACCTCTAACTGTTTTTACGCCGTAGGTTGAACCTAAATACCCCTTAATCAGTTGAAAGTCATTTTCTCTAACCTTGACATCTGGTATTGTTTTATCTCTTTTTCTTAAAAATTTAAGGGTTTTATTCGCAATTTTCATCAACGTTTTTGGATTAACTACTATGTCTATAGACACCTTCACTGGATACACTTTGGTTTTTAATCCCAGAAGGATGCAACCTGCTATTAATCCAGCAGAAGATCCACTGGATCCCGCAGGAACGAAAATAATATCAGGAATGGGCATTGATCCTTCATCTATCTGCTTTTTTAGTTCGAACATAGCGTTAATAAATCCAACGGACCCTAAAGGAGTTCCAAAGCCAAGAATTGGTGATCCCCCTATAGACATTAAATAATATTTTGGATGAAATAATCTAAAGAGTAAGCTCTTAAGAACTCCTAGTTCAAAGCTTTTAGTGAAATGTAATTTAGCTCCAAAAAAATCGTATAATAGAAGGGATCTTTGAACATGCCATGTAAGCGGCTGAAGATATAAATTCAATTCACACTTTAATCCAAGTTCCTTCGTTATAATTGCACAAGCTAATCCATGATTCGTACCAATACCTCCTAAAGTTATGATGCCTTTTTTCTTTTTTTTTAATGCCTCCCCTAAAATAAATTCAAATTTTCTAAGCTTGTTTCCCCCATATGTGTTATGAACTTTATCATCACGCTTGATGTATATTTCACCACCTTCTAACTTTAAATGCTTCTCTAACTCTTTTAAGCGTTCAACCTTCGAGGGTAAATTCGTTAATAATGGTATCCAAGGGACTTTTCCTTCTAATTCAGGATAAATATCGAACAATATTGGCTTTATTTTATCCATGAAGAATAAAATCTATAATGATAAAAAAATCTTTTAAATTAGTATTAGCTATTGATATGATATGCTAAAATTTGAAACTTGTTAGTTTCACGCTTATTATAAAGTATATAAGTAAATTTATCGAAATAAAGAATAAAATTAATTTTATTATCGGTTATTCAAATGAGGATTTAGCATACTGCGAATCCTTTTTTTTTCATTTATAATAACAGATAACCATTTTTCTCTTCCGAAATTATATCAGTATTTTGAAACTTTTCAAAATGCTTTTTAATCATCAGGAGTTCAGCAATTACTTCAAAATCTTTAAATGCTGTATACTTTCTATATATGATATTTTTATTTTTAAGATCGTTTAAGTTTACTGGTCTTTCTCTTTCAGAAAAATAAGATAATATTCTTTCATCTCTCTCTTGTATAATCGACTCGTACTTTTCAAATTCTTCTAAGATTTTTTTTCCCCCTTCAATAACTCCTCTATGACCAGTAGCTACAATGTTTAGGTCTAAATTTTTAATTCTTGCTATTGAATTTTCAAAATCCTCCAAATTTGCGTCAGTGTTACCATAATAAGGGTACTTGGAAAGATCGATATCGCCTAGAAAAGCGATTTTAGTCTTTAGTTCGTAAAAGGCACAATGTCCTGCTGTGTGGCCAGGAGTAAAAAGCACCTTTAATCTCAAATCCTCCCCAATGTTGAAAATATCGCCTTCATTAATTAATGTGTCAATTTTTATGTTTTGTATCTTTAATATTTCAATTAATTTTCTTAATTCTTCTTCAATTGGAGTATTTCTAACATTATACAGTGGTATCATTTTCTGGATGTCTTCAATTGGTATTTTATCTTTCAAGTGACAATAGAATTTGGCATTCTCTAATAGAAAATTACCAGATATGTGATCTTCGTGCCAATGGCTCAAAAGGACGTGATTTATAGGATAAAATTTCTTCAATTTTCTCAAATGTTGTGGAGAGACTCCCGTATCGATGAGGTGATCCCCAATCAAAAGTGAATTGGAATAGGGATACTTAGCCCTATTTTTTCCTTGGATAAAGAAAATTTCAGAAAAATCCTCATTTAACGGTTGTATGAAATCATCCATGATTTAACCTATCTATTTTATAGTTGTAATTATAATACTTCTAAAAGCCTTTATGATCTCTTAATGTAAAATCTAAAGACTTTGTGTGATATAATTCATAATCTGAACATTAAAAAAAAATTAATGATTCTCTCAATGAAATAAGAGAAACTAATCGATTCCACTTTTGTCAATAGATTTTTTATTAAAAATATGGAGAAAAACTAGGACTTGAGTGAAAAACCAGAATTATGGAAGAATTTTAGTCCTTTTTTTGCATTTGCTGGATTTTCCCAAATGGCTATATATTCTATAATCGTTAATTTCGTTCCAATATCTTATATAATTTGACCTGAAGAACCATATCATGCTTTTGAAATAGGACTTTTATTAGCGGCGTATTTTTGGGCTATGTCAATCGCCGGGATTGTTTTCGGCAGATTAGTTGATAAATATTCTAGAAAAAAAATCTATCTCACCTGTCAGTTACTTAGAGGAATTTTATTGATTTTGCTCTCAAGTATTCCATTGGGACAAGGGATAAGTAGCTTCTGGATTGTTTTTTTAATTGGAATTGGTTTAGGTGCATCTGGTGGATTACTTGGTCCTGCGATTCATTCGTTCAGTAACGATGTTTTAGAAAGAGACCAAAGATCTCAATTTTTTGGGGTACTAGGAACAATTGATATGATTTCTTCTCTCGCTGGACCGTTGTTAAGCTCTTTTCTTATTCAGTTTGGATATTGGAGTGTGTATTTCTTAATATCTAGTATTGTAATATTGATATTTGTGGTATACGGAGCATTTTCTCTTCAAGAACCAAAACGTGCCGCCAGAACTGAAGGTATTAAAGATATTATTCAGATGAGCGATATAACTTACGAATACCAAATCAATATGAAGACTCTTCGTTCAACAATGTTGAGTAAAACCAATCTTGCAGCATTAATTGAAGGGCTATTTACTTGCCTTTTTTACAAAATGACCGAGTCTTTAATCCTTCCATATGTTCAAACGCCTCCTCATAATGTATCTCCATTTAATACAATGCTCATTTTAATTGGATTTGGATTTCCAGGCGCAATATTAAGCCAATTACTTTTAGCAAAAAAATCTGATGCTTTAGGAAAAAGGAATCCCATAATACGAATAAAATTTATAGTTTTTAGCCTTTTTGCGGGTTTTCTTATAGTATTCGTTTATTTCTTCTTGCCTTTTCCAAATTTAACACCGGAGCAAGAATATGATACTAGTATCCT
>DATKTW010000121.1:0-5253 GCA_035530895.1 Candidatus Nanopelagicaceae bacterium | reverse complement strand
TGACCCAATTCCGCAACACAATACTCCAGCTAAGGGACCAAATATTAGGAAGCATGTTACCCAGACGATTGATACTGGATCGAAGTAGGCAAATCCTTCTGGAGTTCGTGGTAAGTATGGAACTACAAAAATTGATAGTATTAAGGAAAGAGCGCTGAATAATGCTGCTCCTGCAATTTGTAAAACGAATTGGGACGATTTTGACATATGGGATTCTTTTTCTTCTAACATCTGCTTGCTTGTTTATTATTAATTCAAATAGTACTTATTAAAGGAGTAAATATAAAATTAAATTTAAACAAATGGTTAATGGTCTTTATTCTGATCGTGAGATTTATTTTCAAATCAGATTAAAATTAGCTCGTTTGACAGGAAGTATGATTTTAATTTCTTGGAATTATATGATTACTTTAGTATCCTTAATTTATTGATTTAGGGATTCCATTTAATTATAGTATATATCTACTCACAAATGGAGATTTGTACCCAAGTATTAATTTCATTTCAATAGTTTTTTCTCGTTCGTATCAAATTCAAACCAATCGCTTAATTCCTTTAGTTGTCTTCTTGAAGTTCTACTTAATAATTTTAAAAAAGGAATAAAATCTTGGACAACTTCAATATCTGATACTTTGTACTTTTTTTGAATTTTTTCTACTACTAACCTTTCGTTTGCTGACAATGAAAAAAAACCAGTTGAAGTGAATCTTGGAAACATAATTCTATGAAAATTTTCATCAGGAGTTCTACGTTTTCTAGATAGCACAACTCCTCCAGCAAAAAGATCGTAAAAATATGGTAATAATGACCAATATTGATTTTTGCGGATTCTTCCAAAAATTTCATCCGCCAACGAAAGATTTTCGTAAGCGTTAGCGATTTCGCTATTTAGTCTTATATAAGAAATTAGGTTTTCGTTAATCCACTTGTATAAAAAATTGTAATCTACATCTGATTTATTGGTTACATTTCGGGCTTCCTTTAATGTATTTACATTTTGAAACAAATATTTGATTAGAGAAAAGATTTCTTTTGTGCTATCTCTGTTCAAATTTAAAATTAGCTCTTTAGTGTTTTTATTTAAGGAGCCCTGACTAACACCTTGTAAGTCGTTAATAACGCCTCGTAAGTCTCCTTCGTTTTTTTCGATAATTAAATTTAATTCTTTTTCACTTATTCCCGAAATATTTTCTTTGACAATAATCTTTCGGGTAATCTTCAATACTTCCTCATCCGGTAATGGATTTACTTCATATCTTTTAATTTTATTGTAAAGCGATTGAAGATTTTGTTTGTAATCATTAGAACACATTATGATTGGAAATTGAGTGTTTTCAATTAGGCTTAGTATCGTTGGGACGGCACCTCTATCAGTAACTCCATATAATCCATCAATTTCATCAACCAAAATTAGTTTCTTTTTGCTTTGAACAATAAAATCCATAATTCCACGAGATTTTGTAGTTTCTCTTAATTTAGATTCTAAAGCTCCCTTAGTTCGAGTATCTGAAGCGTTCGTTTCAATTACTTCCATATTTAAATCGTTAGCCAAAGCATATGCTATAGTTGTTTTACCAATTCCTGGAGGTCCCTCAAGTAAAACCGCTGCTTTATCAAGGGGTAGCTTTTTCTCTTCTTGATACTCTTTTTCTTCGTGGGTTCGATTGTGTGCTCTGATTTGTCGATTTACCTCGTTCAATTTTTCTTTTTCTTTAAAAAATGAGATTACAAATTTTTTCAAATCCTCAATTAAATCGACTTTCTGTCTACCCACCTTAGCTGTTGGAAATGCCATATCTTTGGTGAATCGGGGTCTGTACTTTTCTACCCATGGCATTTTCTCTGTATTTTGTGCTACCATAAAACTCACCTATAATACTTCTGAAAATTGACAAATTTTTGCCAATAAATTTGATATTTGAATATCAGTGTCCCTCCCGTCAATTGCTCTAAAATCTGCTTCAGCTAAGAGATTTATTAATTTCATTCTTGAGTACGTGCTAAATGGCAGTTTCGCTAGCTCATTTAACATTATTTGAAACATTTCTTGCGAAGTAAATTTATAACTGGATTGAATTTTGCGCGATAATTCTCTTGCTTTACGAAAATCTCCTTTAAAGCACATTATTAGAAGACTTTTAATCATATCATTTTTAGAATTTGAAAAATTTTCATACAATTTGTCAACATCGATATCATTTCCACTGATAGAACAGATTTGTAACAAATCTATAGCATTTGATAATTTGCCTGCTGTTATTTCATAAAGAGTTCTAATTGTTTCTTTATCAATTTTTAAAGCTTCTTTCTCAGCTATAGTTGATATTAGCTCCTCAAACGATTGGAAGTCAATTTGCGATATTAAGAAAACTTGACATCTACTCATAATAGGATCTATTATCTTCGACACCTTTGTAGTAATTAAAATCATTCTACAATTCGTCCCATAAATTTCCATTAATCTACGAAATGCTTGCTGATTCGAACCTAATGAGTCGAAATCTTTTACTATTAAAATTTTAAAAGGGGCATCCCCTAACACTTTTAATTGTACAAAAGGTTTAATTTTAACCCGAATAAAAGCGGGAGTAGTGATTTTTTTCCCAGCTAGGCTTCCTATTTTGTTTGTGGATACATATGCTTCTAATCGAGCCTGTTTCGTCTCTTCGTTTGTTAAAGGAACATTAGCGTATACTACTTTTGAATTTACGTCATAAAATCTCCCCAAGAATTCTTTCGAAAACAAATCTGCTATAGTAGTTTTACCAATGCCTTTTGAACCAACGAATAACAAGTGAGGAAAATTCCTATCATTAATTAAATTCTGTAGCCTTTCTTTAATATCGTTTCGGCCACAAATCTCGTTTAAGGTTTTAGGCAGATATTTTATACGCCAGATAGGGCTTTCTGAAAGCATACTCTTCTCATCCTCGTTTTAATTATTATGTTTCTTTGCTAACACTTTTTATCAAATGACTTATTAACGACATTAATTGGATTATTGCATCTGCTCCTTGGCTTATTCTATAGTCAACATCTCCAATGTACGATAATATCTTATTTAAATATCCTGGTTGAATATCCAGTTCATTTAGTCTTCCAATAATTTGTCTTAGAAAGTTCCTAGCATCCAAATTTTCAACTGTTTCTAGCGTTTTTCTCGAACTAATTAAATCTTTAGTTTTAATATTTTCCAATAATTCATTTAAAGTTGAATTGTCTAAAAACCCCGAAACCTTTAAAATTTCGTTAGAATCTAAATTTTTTAATAATTCCATAGCAACTGACATCTGTAAAGTATTAATTGCTTTTCTTAAATCGCCACCTGATATAAAAAAAAGAGTCTCATAAAAAATAATTTCCTGTGTTTGAGGGATATTAAGATTCTCTTTTTTTACGATAAATCTTAGACGTTGTATGACTTTATCCTTAGATAGGTTAGTAAATCTAAATACTGCGCATCTCGATATAATAGGATCAATTATTCTATTGATATAATTGCACATTAATATAAATTTAACATTTAAAGATGCTTTCTCAATAATTCTCCGTAATGCTTGCTGAACTTGATTTGGGATATTATCCGCTTCGTCTAAAATTATAAATTTCAAAGCGTTTTTCTCAAGAATCAAATTCTGCGAAACAAAATTTTTTATAACGCTTCGAACATAGTCCATTCTCACTGTATCTGAAGCATTTAACTCTAAAACATTAGAGAAATAGTTTTCCTTTTTGATCGCATGTTTAGCAATTATTAAGGCTGTGCTCGTTTTACCGGTACCGGCGGGACCCGTAAAAATCATATGGGGCATGTTCCCCTTTGACACATACTCCTTTAAGTTTTCGACAGCAAGGTTTTGACTTACAACTTCCTCAAATGTCTGTGGGCGATACTTCTCTACCCATGGCGATTCTAAATCAATCAAAATGTTACCCATTATTCTATTACGTTTTCAATCATCAGGGTTTTCTTTAGATATATCGAGTTCTAAGACTTCATATACTCTCTTAAAATTCATCTTTGCGTAAAGACTGGCTGCTTCTTTAGCTTTTTCTTTGATATTTACCTTAATTTTTTCCACTTTTATTTTTTGTAAGTGTTCAACAGCTTTTTTAACCAGTAATTCACCTATACCCTGCCCTCGATATTCTTCCATGAGATATACTTGCTTAATATAACCCTCAGAAGTGCCAAATGGGTCAATTCTTAACTCTGCGAGGATCATACCGATGACTTCATTATCTTTATCTTCATCTATCGCTATTAATATCCCATGCCGCTGTAAAGGGTCGTAAAGACGTCTTCGAATTCCCCAGTCAAATCTTTTCGGATCGAATGTATCACCAAATCTCGATATTAATAATTTCATCAATTTCTCTAAAGAATCAATCTGATCTGGTGTAGCATTTTCAATTATAACCATTTTTTTACACTTTCCTCGCTTTTAGCTTCAACTTTCTTCCATTCAATACCATATTAAATCAACTAAAAAAACCAAATGTCTAATAATAAATTATAAATTAATTTCTCAAAATTTATATTTTCTTGATTAACAAATAACAATTGTTATTTACTAATAGGTTCAAAAATCAAAATTAACTAGTTATAAACTTAACGAGCTGAAACTCCATCCCACGCTTTGACTTCGGGGTCTTCATATCCACAGACTGCGCATTTCTGGTTTACTTCCCATGCTTCTAATGCAGGATGTACCCTAGTAAAAAGTGATCCACACTGACCACACACAAGATATTTAGCTCCACAGCCATCACACATTTTTAATTGACCTTTTTCAACAAACCGAAATGTCCTCGACATCCAGTCGTCGTTAACTAATCGAAAGGTCTCTCCACCACATTGAATACACTTTTTACCATCAAATTCAGCCATTTTTTAAAATCAACATTTTTTAAAATTTTAGTTTTAATGTAATAAATAAATAGTGTGAATATTTAAAAAAATAAAGTATTCCATATTTAAAATTGCTTCGAAAATGCATTTGAAATAAAATTAAATAAATTAAAAAAAAAATTACATTTCTAACTTTTTAGTTGACATAACTTCAGGATTAACTCTTTCCAGTTCTCCAATTAATTGAAAAACTTTATCATCGCTTAAGGTTTCACTAAATTTTATCAACATTTCTTTGGAACCAACAAATAACCCTTTTTTTTTCATGGGTTTTCCATCCTCTTTTAAAGGATTTACTTCCAGAAATAATAATGCTGGGCGAGTTTTAGTTGCAGGAACTT
>DATKTW010000120.1:0-8330 GCA_035530895.1 Candidatus Nanopelagicaceae bacterium | reverse complement strand
TTATTTGACTTCAATTCTCTTAGAAGAATTACTCTCGCGTCCGAATTCAATAGGTACACCCGCTATAGTTATCATAGACGTGCACGGAGAATATACATACCTTAAATCAATTCCAGAACTTCAAGATAAGGTTAAATTATTCGATGGATTATATCTTCAAATTTCTGTCCCCCAGATGAATGCTTATAGCTTTCGAAAATATCAAACACAAATCACTAGCGTTCAAGTTAGAGAACTCAATAAATATATTAAAAAATTAAAGCAAGATAAGTTAAAAAAGGATAATTATTCTTTAGGAGATATCATTACTCTTATTGATGAAGAAAATGAAGGGAATAAAAATACTCGTCAAGCGTTAATCGGGTGGTTAACAGAATTAGAAAGATTAAATGTATTTGGGACCCAAGAAAATCCTATATTAAAAAATTCCATTAAACCTGGAGAATTAACAATTTTTAATTTTCAAAATGAGATTTCTATCCGAAAAAAACAAATTTTGGTAGATTATTTATGCAATCGACTCTTTCATATGCGACGGATGGACGAATTACCTCCTTTTCTCCTCATAATTGAAGAATCTCATCAATTCTGTCCTGAAGCAGCTCAATCTAAAGCAATTTCAAAATCAATAATTGAAACTATAGCACGAGAGGGTAGAAAGTTTATGGCTTGTTTATGTTTAATTAGTCAAAGACCTAAAAAATTAAGTAGTACAGCCCTTTCTCAAATGAATTCGAAAATGGTTTTAAACATTAAAAATCCTTATGATTTAAAGCACCTCATGGATAGTTCTGAAGCCATAACTAAGGAATATGCAGATATGATTTCAAGTTTGGGTGTAGGTGAAGCTTTACTAATGGGCAATGCGGTAAATTATCCGATCTTTATTGAAATTAGACCAAGAAAATATAAATCTAAAGTTGAAGACCTTACATTATCTCAAGTATGTTTAAAGTGGAATGACAAACAATTACTTTAGCTTTTCCATAACTTCTTCTCTAATCTCTTGATTATTCTTATTAAGAACAATCATATTCTTGTTCTTTGAGACCCTAAATAGATTAATAATATTTCTACTCTCGAGTTTCATGAATAATTCTTCAAGTAACAGACTATTGACAAAAGGGAACTCCTTTTTTAAAAGTTCTTCCAAGCGTTTATCAAGGATTTCACCCCTATTTTCTATCAAGAGCTCAATAAGAGAGTTGACGATGGGTTTTTGATTCCAGCGATTTGATTCGATTTTATAACACCTTTTATTTTAAATAGAAATAGCATGTAAATAAGTATTGAATTTTAAATTAAGTTTGTGAATATTATACAAACAATCTATCCTCTTTTGATTTCTCAATTATTCGACTTTTGAGTTTTTCACCAAATTGAGCGTACCACTTGATCATTTCTGCTGAGATACTCGGGTTAGTTATTTCTCTAGCCTCCCTAAAATGTTCTAAAGTTACTTTTCTAGCCCGCATATTTTCCCTTAGAGCAATCATTGCAGCTTCTCGACACAAAGTTTCAATATCTGCTCCAGAAAATCCCTTTAGTCTCTCATTTAATTTTTTAATAGTAACGTCATTTGCAAGTGGCATTTTTTCTGTAAATATCTTTAAAATTGCTTCCCTCCCTGCTTCATCTGGAGGAGGAACCAATAAGATTCGATCTATCCTTCCGGGTCTAATTAAGGCAGGATCTAAAATGTCTGGACGATTTGTAGCGGCAATCACTAAAATATCTTTTTTAATTTCTAGTCCATCTAATTCGGTCAAGAATTGAGATAATACTTTTTCTGACACTCCCGAATCTGAAGTGTACCTACCCCTGCTTGGTGCGATGGAGTCAAATTCATCAAAGAAAATAATACATGGTGCCGCTAATTTTGCCAATCGAAAGACTTCTCGAATTGCTTTTTCACTTTCTCCTACGAATTTTGATAAAAGCTCTGGACCCTTGACAGAAATGAAATTAGCTTTACTTTCATTAGCAACTGCTCTTGCAAGAAGCGTCTTTCCACATCCAGGTGGACCATAAAGTAATATTCCCTTTGGAGGTGTAATTCCCATTCTGGTGAATATATTAGGGTGGGATAAGGGCCAATCTACTGATTCTATTAACTTTTGTTTTAAATCTTCTAATCCACCAATTTGATTCCACTTTACATTTGGTACCTCTACAAATACTTCTCGGATTCCTGATGGTAAAACTTCTTTCAGTGCATTTTCAAAATCTTCCTTAGTAACACTAATTTGTTCCAATAATTCGGGATCAATAATTTCAGACTCTAAATTTATTTGAGGTAAATATCGTCTCAATGATGACATGGCCGCTTCTCTACAAACGGCCGAAATATCTGCTCCTACAAAACCATGAGTGATATTAGCAAATTCTTTCAGTTGAATTTTCTTTTCTAAAGGCATTTTTCTAGTATGTATCAAGAAAACTTCCAGTCTCCCTTTTTCATTTGGTACTTTTATTTCAATCTCACGATCAAATCTTCCTGGTCGCCTTAGAGCAGAATCTAAGCTATTGGGTCTATTTGTAGCACCAATTACAATAACTTTTCCTCTACCATGAAGACCATCCATTAATGCAAGTAACTGAGCAACAACTCTACGTTCAACTTCTCCCGTTACAGTTTCTCTTTTAGGAGCAATTGCATCAATTTCATCAATAAATATAATCGAAGGACTTTTCTCTTCAGCTTCTTCAAAAAGCTTGCGTAATTTTTTTTCGGATTCGCCATAAAATTTACTCATTATTTCAGGACCGTTAATAGATATAAAATGAGCCTCACTTTCATTCGCAACTGCTTTAGCTAATAAGGTTTTACCACAACCTGGGGGACCTCTTAATAAAATTCCTTTTGGAGGATCAATACCTAATCTTTTAAATAACGAAGGATGTCTAAGGGGTAATTCAACCATCTCTCTTACTCGTTCAATTTCTCTATCTAAACCACCCACATCTTCGTAAGTAAGATATTCAGATCCTCGATCTTCATCTTCTGTGACGACTTCACTGATATGTAGTTGCGTTTCGGGTTTAATCAAACATACACCATTCGGTCTCATGCTTATAACCTTAAACGCAATTTCTCTACTAATTCCTATAGAAATATATATGAAATCATCAATAGTTATAGGATAATTATTTAAGCGTTTTTTTAGGAAATTTTCAAAACGGGGATTTGTTCTAATTTTTACATTGGAGGGCGCTAATACTATATTTTGGGCAGGTAATGCTTTAACTTTTCGAATTTCAATGGTATCATCAATACTCGTACTTGTATTTTTTCGTAGTCTGGAATCGATTCTAATTATCCCTAAACCATTATCTTGAGGATAACTAGGCCAAGCTATTCCAGCACTTTCCTTTTTTCCAAATAATGAAATAACATCACCAGTTTTAATCAGTAATTTCTCCATGGTAAGTGTATCAATTCTAATGATATTCCTACCAATATCTCTTTTTTTTGCTTTTTGAACCCTTAAAGTTAATTTTTGTAATCCTTTTTCATCTTTCCCATTTTGATTGTCTTTTGTTGACATCTTCGATCGATTCTTTTTTAAAAGTTTATTTTAATAATTATTGAATTTGTAAAAATTTTTCTATTTTATCATAAATATCTTTTTTATTTGAAAAAACTATCTAAAGATATTTGCTTTTTAGCGGAATCCAAATCCTTTAATTTTTTGAGAGCACTATCAACTCTATTTTTAGAAAAATTGTGCTTTTCTACCAACAGTTCCTCTAATTTATCATAATCTATTTTTCTCCATGTAATTTTTGGATAATTAGGATTAATATTTGGATTCAAAAAGATATCTTTAACACTTTGGACTAATTCTATATCTACATTTAATTGCTTTCCAGATACTTGTACATTATTCTTGAGAATATTTTCCAAAGAATCATGCTTTTTTATCAATTCCAATGCTTTATGTTGTCCTATTCCTTTAATTCCCGGGAAAAAATCTGTACCAATAAGGATTCCCATATCTATAAGTTGTTCACGAGTAATTCCCAAATTATCTAAAAATTTAGAAAGAGAAATATATTCTATATCTAAGGAAACTGATGTATCTTTCACCTTTTTACTACGGTTTACACTAAAATTTCGTAGAAATCGTTCACAACCAAATAATAAAGTGTCATAATCTTGAGATGCACTAGCCCAAGCATCTCCTTTATTAACCAAATAAGCAGATTGTGCTTCCCCTTCTGAAGATGCGTCTACAACAGGAATACCCATGTATTTAAGCAATGATTTACTTTCTTCAATCATATTATTGTCCAATTTGGATGTTAATTGGGCAAATTTTCTTGCTTCTTTAAAATCTTCTTCCTCTTGTGCCTTAATCATCTTTTCTTTAGCTTCTGCTTTAATTTTTCGTCTTTCATTAATAGTTTCTAGTTTTAATTCAGGGGGTTTTCCATCAAATACATAAATGGGTTTAATATTATATTCTAAGAACTTAATATTACGATAGAATAATCCTGATAAATGAGAAGTTACATTTCCTTCTAAATCCATAAGTAAAGTACCATCTCTTTGACGAATAATAGCTAAAAATTGGTAAATAGAGTTAAATGCATCGATACTTATTTTCTTATTTAATAGATTTTCAAAAGAGATAGTTTTCCTTATATCTTTTACTAATTCATTTATTTTAATACCCATTTTATCATCTTCTCATTAATTTCAATATATGAGTAGGTATATTTATTTATATTTTCCACCATTTAGTTTTGAAAATCCTTTTTAGGTCTACGTTTAAGTCGAGAACCACACACATCACAGATATCGTTTAATTTATCGCTATCATGTATAGTCTGGCAATGAGGACAATAGACTTCGAACTTAATCTGGTGTTCAATACCACTTTTAAATAAGGATCTTACAGTAATATTCAGTTCAAAACATACATTCTGGATTGAATAATCATTTGTGAAGAGTTCTATTTCATAAGGTTGAGAATTCATTAATTCTAAGGCTAGTGCTATAACACTATAATCTTGATCAGACAACGCTTTTAAGTCTCCTGTATTTTTTGCTATAGTTTTCGTATAGTTAACATATTTCTCAGAAGGACTTTCAATCATTAGCTTCCTACTCTCGATTGCAGCTTGTATTCTATTGATAATATTCCTATTGCGAGATTCATATCTTTTTACTTCAATCTCATTTATGATTTCTGGGGTTGTATATATCTTGTTTGGAAACAAGTTAATATCAATACCCATGAGAAAAATATTAGTATCAAAAATTAGAATTGAACTCTTCTTCCGATTCTGGGCTGTCATCAAGAGGAACTCTTACTGTACCTATAATTTTTTTTCTTAATCGGTTTATGTAGTTAGTGCTTAGATCTCTCGATAAACGTATAAATTCTGAATGAGAATTACTCTTGCGAATCTTGATTATTGTATTAGGTTGTATTTTTTTAAATGTTCTCTGTCCATCAATCACTATTTTTGCGTTTAACCGTGGTCTTAGCAATTTAATTTGGATTTCACTGTTGATAGGAAGGATGATAGGTTTAAGACCAGATCTAGCATAACTATTAAGGGGGGTTAATTCCATTATATCTACTGAAGGATCAACAATTGCTCCACCCGCGCTTAAATTATATGCTGTTGAGCCCACAGCGGTCGAAATTATAACGCCGTCCAAATAACTTCTATTTAAATAAGTTCCATTGATTTTCACAGAGATTAAGAGTACTTTAGAACTTTTAGATGAAACAATCAAGATTTCATTTAAAGCATTCGTAAGTTTTATCTCTTCAGATTCTCTAACAATATATGCTGCTATTTTAGAGCAAGTCTCGATTATAAATTCACCATTCAATACTTTATTAATATCATTGAACACCGTTCTTTCATTTGATTCATCTAAAAAGCCGATAGAACCGATATTTACACCTAAGATTGGAGGAGGATTTCTTTGAGACAAACCACTAGCTACTCTCAACACTGTACCATCACCTCCAGCAGAAATTATAAATTTTGTATTCTCTGCTGTCATCTCTTTAAGATCCATGCCATTATGAGGTAAAATTTTAGGTGCTATTCTAGTCTCTAAATGTACTACTTCGCCTTTTTGTATCAAGAATTCAAAGATTCTCTTAGTTAATTTAATTGCTCTTTCCGAATCCATCCTACACGCTAAACTTATAGCTTTTTTCTCCATTTAACTCAAGATTTAAGCGGATTATGAAACTCAATTAATAAAATCTGAATGAATTAATAAAATAAAGTATATTCTTAAATAACCTTAATTTGTGATAACTCTATTAATTAATGATTTCCCTGCAAGTTGCCAATACTCTACTTGAGCACCGGACAATTTTGCAGGATTTGCTTGTAATTCCTTTAATTTTTCGATCATCTCCTCGTCTTTGGGCCAAGCAACATCCACTGATTCATAAGTCTCAAGATTCATTACATTGACTAATTTTTCTTCAATAAAATTAATCTGAGCATTATCTTTTATGATTTCTGGTACTTCCATTAAATGACCTGATGGAACAGTAATGGATCTTTTGTTATTGTCAAATACTCCCACGCAAACAACTCTAACTTTTGCGTGTCCGTGCTTACCAGATTTACTCCTTTCTGTGGCTTTGATGATGCAAGGTTCACCATCAACCATAATATATTGACCAGTTTTAAGTTTCTGAATTTCTGTTCTACGAATTGACATTTTTTGTTAAACCACCTTTTCTCCAATCTTTTTTAAAATTTGTATTTATTTTTTCTGATATTCTATAATATGTTTATTCTAAAATAAGTTTTTTAAAAATTATTATTTGTTTGCATTTTTAAATTTTTACGATGGTCTAACAATCAGAAATATTAAATAAGGATTTTATAATATCACAGATTTAAATATATTAAGTATAAAAAACGTGAGTTATGATTCTATAATGGTTCTAGAGCAACTTGGTAGATCCTTGGATAATGCTTTACGGAAATTAAGGAGATTACCACAAGTGGATAAAGAAGCAATTAATGCCCTCATACAAGAATTACAACGTAGCTTGCTTCAAGCTGATGTAAAGGTAGAATTAGTTTTTGAGATGACTGAAAGCATAAAAAAAGAAGCAATGAATACCACACTTAAGCGCGCTCAAAGAAAAGATTTTATAATCAAATTAGTCCACGATCAACTTATCAAGGTTCTCGGAGGAAAAGTCGCACCAATAAGAATTAAATCAGGGAAACATAATGTGATTTTACTTGTTGGAATTCAAGGTTCGGGAAAAACCACGACTGTTGGGAAGTTAGCTCGATATTATAAAAGTAAAGGTTATAAGGTTGCATCGGTCACCACTGACACATGGCGACCTGGTGCGTATGAACAGCTAGTTCAATTATCTAATCAAGTCGGAATTAAGAGTTATGGAAATCCGACAGAGAAAAATGCTATTAAGATAGCAGTAAGAGAAACTAAAAAAGCAATAAATGATGGGCATGATATTATTCTTGTTGACACAGCAGGACGTCATAAGGAAGAAAAAGAACTCATGAAAGAAATGACACAAATTGAAAGCGCTTTAAAACCTAATGAAGTCATTCTAGTTATCGATGGGAGCTTGGGTCAGCAAGCTTACAATCAAGCAGAAGAATTTTCGAAATCTACTAAAATCGGAAGCATTATAGTAACCAAATTGGATGGAACCGCCAAAGGTGGAGGTGCTTTATCAGCATGTGCTGCTACGGGTCAATCAATAAGATTTATAGGTCTTGGAGAAAAAATCGATGAATTGGAAGAATTCCAACCAACTACGTTTGTCGGAACATTATTAGGAAAACCAGACTTAGAAGGGTTGGTTAAAGCAGTACAAGACGCAGAAGTTGATATAGATCCTGATATGCAAAAACGGATGATGCGTGGAAAGTTCACATTGGAAGATCTCTATTACCAACTAAAAAGTATAAAGAAAGTAGGAAAAATGAAGCAACTTTTAACAATGATGGGAGCCGGTAATATCCCCGATGTACTAAAAGAAGATGCGGAGAAAAATCTGGAACGATGGGAGGTCATACTCAATTCGATGACTTCAGCAGAAAAAGAGGACCCTAAAATAATTAGAAAAACTAGAAAACGTCGGATCGCAATTGGAAGTGGTACAGATTACTCAACTATCAATAAGATGCTTGATCAATACAATCAAATGAAGAAATTTATGAAGAGATTCCTACAAATGCAAAAAAAAGGGAAAGGGAAAGGGAAAGGGAAAGGAATGTTTGGCTTAGGAGATATAGATCCTTCCTTTGATTGTATTGATCAAGCATCTTATTGATAGTTGAGTAATCTGTACCAC
>DATKTW010000119.1:0-11329 GCA_035530895.1 Candidatus Nanopelagicaceae bacterium | reverse complement strand
TGATAAATACATGTTAATAGAAGAAAAGAAAGAAATATGTAATAAGTGTAAGGAACCTTTAAAAAATATTGACTATGTTTACAGACGTAAAGCACCTAAAGTTAAATCATATGTATGTTCTAACTGTGGATATTCTGAAATTTACTTTGAGGATTAATTGTTGATGACATCTTACATCAATAATGAAATTAAATCTGCTAATTTTAGCTCCCAAGTCTTAGAGCAAAATACTAAAAACATAATTTCAATGGCAAATTATTGTTATGCTTGCAATCGATGTGTAAATGTGTGTCCACTTGCGCATTTAGACCTATTTTATCCACGAAATTTGGTAGGAGATTTAGTCTTTTTTTCAATAGGAGAAGTTTTAAAGAAACATAATATATGGAATTGTCTTACATGTGGTCAATGTACAATATATTGTCCAATGTCTCAAGAGAATGAGGGTGTAAGAATACCTGAATTAATTTTAGAATTAAGAAAGATTTCAATTAATAATAATTCAGAATTGGATAAGATTGCAAAATGTGAAACTCATGGTGAGACTTTTCCATTGATTTCAAGGATCATGGCAAATAACCAAATACAACCTGATAAATTAGATTTTTTAAGGGAATCTCATTTAAAAACAACAATTTCAGGTGAAATTGCATATTTTGTAGGGTGTTTACCATTAATGGAAGATATTTTCTATAAATTTGATATTAAATATTCAAGCATACCAAAAACTATAGTTGGAATGCTTAACGAGTGCGGGATAGACCCTGTTGTTTTAAATGAAAAATGTTGTGGGCATGATGTTTTATGGGGGATAGGAGATATTGAAACCTTTAAGAAACTTGCTGAGTACAATGTTAAATTATACAAAGATGCTGGAGTTAAAACAATTATAGTTAGTTGTGCTGAAGGATATAGAACCTGGAAGTTTGATTATCCAAGAGTTATAAAAGATTTTAATTTTGAAGTATTACATTTTTCGGAATTCTTTTTAAAAGAAAAAATCCTTGAAAATTTTAAATTCCCTCGAAAACTTAATATTAAGGTTACTTACCACGATTCTTGCCGTTTAGGCCGTTTAGGAGGGAAATTATATGATGCTCCAAGAGAATTGATTAAAAGTATTCCTGGAATTGAATTAATTGAAATGGAAAATATTAAAGATGATGCTAATTGTTGTGGTGTTTCGGCATTTACCGGTTGCAATGAATTCACACATTTTTTAAGGCAAAATCGTATTAATGAAGCAGCTAATACTGGAGCAGATTATTTAATTGTTCCTTGCCCTAAATGTCTAACACACTTCAATTGTTATTTGAGTGAGCTTTCTTTAAATAATGAGCATAATGAATTGAGAAATAAAATAAAGGTGGTAGATTTAGCAAGTTTTATTGGAAAATTGCTAATGCTTGTATAAATTAATCTTAAAAAATAGGTATATAAAGTTAATAAATTTTTTTAATAAATGTGACAGATGTCAAATTTGCAGAGTAGTGTTTTGGTTATTGGAGGAGGAATATCAGGGATGCAGGTATCCTTAGATCTAACTAATTTAGGTTTTAAGGTATATTTAGTGGAAATTAAACCAACTATAGGGGGTACTATGGCTCAATTAGACAAAATATATCCCACCCTTGATTGTAGTTTATGTATCTTAGCTCCAAAAATGGTCGATATATATAGAAATCCAAATATTGAGTTATTTTCTTATTCTAGTGTTAAAAATATTAGTGGATCTACTGGTGATTACACAATAACAATTATAAAAAAGCAAAGATATATAAAAGAAGACCTTTGTAAAGGATGTGGAGAGTGTGTTGTAATTTGTCCAGTTAGAGGAATTCCTAGCGAATTTGATACTCATTTAAAAACTCGAGGTGCGATATATATTCCATTTCCATCATCAGTACCCCCAATATATCTCATTGATGAATTAAAATGTTTATATTTAAATTATAAAATATGTGGACTTTGTGCTAAAGCTTGTAATGCAGAAGCAATAGATTTTTTACAAAAACCAGAAGAAATAAATTTAAAAGTAGGGGCTATTGTTATTGCTACAGGAAATAACCAAGAAATGCCAGACGTATATGATTCTTTTGCTGGCTCTTCCCCGAATGTTTTTTCTAGTATGCAATTTGAACGTCTTTTATCTGCAAATGGACCTACTGGTGGTCAAATCATAAGATTAGATGATAAAAAACATCCTCATTCAATTGCTTTTATACAATGTGTTGGGTCTCGAGATGTTCATCATCCTGAATGTAAAAAATATTGTTCTGCTATATGTTGTATGAATTCGGCTAAAGAAGCAATTGTTGTTAAAGAACATGATCCAAATATTGATTGTTATATTTTTAACACAGAAATCAGAGCTAAAGGTAAGAACTTTTATGAATTTATTGAAAAAAGTAAGAATGAATACAATGTTAAATATGTGAATGGTCATGTTTCATATATCAAAGAAAATTTAGATAATGGAAAATTAAAATTATATTACGAAGATATTGATAAAGGAAATGTTGGAACTTTTGAAGTAGATATGGCTGTATTAGCTAGTGCGTTATCTCCAACTCCCTCTTATTATGAAATTTTAAAACAACTTAATGTGGATTGTAACAATTTAGGTTTTATTAGTGAAACAGATATAGTCTTACTTGAAAAAAAGAATATATTCGTAACTGGTTATTCTAGAAAACCCAATGATATTCAAATGGCAGTTGTTGAAGGTTCTGCATGTGCTGCTAAAATTAGCGAAAAATTAGATCCTGTTAGATTTCAAAATATAAAAAAAATGAAATATCCTCCAGAAATACCTGTAAAACCAGAGGATGAACCTCGTGTAGGTATTTTAGTTTGTCAGTGTGGTATGAATATCGGAGGTATTGTTAATGTTTCCGAAGTAGTAGATTATGTTTCTAAATTGCCATATGTTGCACATGTTGAAGAAAATATGTATTCATGTAGTTCTGATTCCCAAGAACGGATTAAAGAACTAATCCTAAAATATAATCTTAATCGATTTATAGTTGCTTCTTGTACCCCGCGAACTCATGAACAGCTTTTTAAAAATACTCTAAGAGAAGCTGGATTAAATCCATTTTTATTTGAACTAGTAAACATAAGAAACCAAGATTCTTGGGTCCATCAAAATGAACCTAAAAAGGCTACTAAAAAAGCATGTGATTTAATAAGAATGTATTTAGCAAAGGTAATTAATTTAAAACCATTAGAAACCATTAAAGTAAAAGTTGAAAAGTCAACTCTAATAATTGGTGGTGGAATAGCAGGAATAACTGCTGCACATAATTTGGCGAATCAAGGATTTGAGATTTATCTTGTAGATAAGAAAGCTTTTCTTGGAGGTGGCGCTCTTGAATTTATTGATTTATACTATATACCTATTACGAAAAATGAAATTTTACAGGAAATTAAGGATTTGAAAAACAAATCCAATGTTCATATTTTATTAAATTCAGATATAGATGATATTCAAGGTTATGTTGGAAATTACCAAGTTAAAGTTAAGAATATTCATGATAATTCAAAAAATAAAATATTCAATGTGGGTACAATAATAGTGGCTACGGGAACTAAGCAAATAAAAACAAGCAGGTGGGTTGATTTATTGGAAAGATATCCTAAACGTCTACTGACACAAACAGAATTAACTGGGATGAAAGATGCAGATGTTCCTGAATTTAAAGATGCTACAATAATACTATGCGTAGATCAAAGAAGAAACGAATTTAATAGGGGAGATAATATAAAAACTTATTGCTCAAATATCTGTTGTGGTGTAGCATTAAAGAATATTGAAAAATTATTAGATATAAACCCTAATGCACATATTCATATTTTATATAGAGAGTTTCAATTTTCAGATTTAAATGCTGAAAATCTATGGCGAGGGCTTCGAAATAAAGTTACTTATGAAAGATATCGCTCAATTGATGATATCAAAATCAGTGATGAAAATAATAACTTCCATGTTGTATATAAGAATGTTGGCGCTCAAACAAATATAGAATATAATACTGATTTATTAATATTAGCTACTCCTAAAGTTCCTGCTGATGATACCGAACAATTAGCAAAATTGTTAAAAGTATCAACAAATAAAGATGGCTTTTTCTTAGAAGCTGATGCAAAACTTAGACCAATAGATTTTGCAACAGAAGGAATTTTCCTATGTGGAGGAGCTCATTGGCCGAAATGGATAGGTGAAAGTATCACTCAAGCTTATGGTGCTGCTGGAAGAGCGGCAATAATAATGGTTAAAGGGGAAATAGAAACTGAATGTATAACTTCTTATATAAATGAAGAAAAATGTATAGGATGCGGTAAATGTATTGAAATTTGCCCTTATAACTCTATCGAATTGGTTGAAATTTATAAAGAGATGGGTTTATATAATACAACTTTGAGAAAGGCTCGTATAATTAATGCTGGTTGTAAAGGTTGTGGGGCTTGCGTTGTTGAATGCTCAGTTGGGGCTATTGATCAAAATCATTTTAGTAAATTTCAAATTAGCAAAATGATTGATTTATTACTAAGCTTAGATATAAGGGATTATGGAATTGTTTAATTTGGGGGGATTATAGCTGTTAGAAATTAAAAAAAAGGTAAAAAGTGAATTTGACCCAAATATTTTAGTTTTTTGCTGTAATTGGTGTAGTTATGCGGGTGCAGATTTAGCAGGTGTTTCTAGATTTCAATATCCCCCGAATATTAGGATTATTAGGGTAATGTGTTCTAGCAGGGTTGAACCAACATTTGTTCTACGAGCTTTTAATAATGGAATAGATGGAGTATTAATTATTGGATGCCATATGGGTGATTGTCATTATATGAAAGGATTTGAATATACTCAAGTTAGAATGGACCATTTAAAGAATTTAATAAAATATATTGGAATTGAAGCAGATCGATTTCACTTACACTCAATTTCAGCAAGTGAGGGAAAACAGTTTTCAGAGTTAATTAAAGATTTTACAAAGACAATTATAGAATTTGGAGAATTAAAAATCCCTAAAAAACTTGGAATAATTGAATTAGAATATAATAGTAAAAAGAAATAAAAAGAGAGAATTACAATGACTGAATCAGAGTTTCAGAAAATTTTGCAAAGTGAAGTAAAAACATTTGAAGATCTTGAAAATGAAATAATTAAAAGTAATAAATGCTGTGCTTGTGGAGCTTGCATAGCATATTGCGAAAGTCAACTTTTTAATGTTATTGAGATGAATGGATATATTCCTGGCTTTAAATCAGAAAAAAGTGTTGATAATTGTACTAAATGTGGTGTTTGTTATTATATTTGTCCTCAAATTAAAGCATTATTAAAAGAATTAAATGATACTTATTATATTGAAGATAATATTGGACATATCGTTAAAATTCTTGCTGCTAAAACAACAAACTCTGCATTAGAAAAAGTTGGACAGGATGGAGGGGTAGTTTCAGCAATTCTAACATATTTATTTGAAAGACGTAAAATTGATGCAGCTATCGTTTCAGAATTTGACCATAATTTTGAACCCGTTCCAAAAATTATATTTGATAAAGAAGATTTATTTAAATCAGCAGGTACACGTTATTCTATTTCTTCTCAAATATTCCCTTTAAAAAATTTATACAGCATACCGCAAGAGATACTTATGAAAAAGGAGATATTTGATATTGACCAGCTAAGATTGGCATTTATTGGAACTCCGTGCCAATGTAGGGCTGTTAGTAAAATGAAATTTTTGCATGTTAAACCAGCTCATGTCATAAAATATACTATAGGTCTTTTCTGTTTTGAGAATTTTGTTTATACCCAATTGTATGATATTTTAAAGAGAGAAACCAACGTTGATCCTACTAAAATCAAGAAAACATGGATAAAAAAGAATTTCTTTATCCAAACCAGAGATAATAAAGAATTTGAAATCGATATCAAAACTTTAGATCCCGCAGTTAGAAATAATTGTCATGAATGTGATGAATTCACAGGAAGGTTTACTGATATTAGTGTTGGGGCCTCTGGAGCACCAGAAGGATATTCGATGATAATAATTAGAACTGATAATGGTGAAAATGTAATTAATAATATGCTTTCAAAAGGTATAATTGAACAATTTATTGTTCCATCTAACTATACTATTGAGTGGAAGAATAAGAAACTAGAATGGTATAAAAAATTAATTTCTTTAAAAACCAAGAAATAAACAAATTATTTATCAATCATTGGATAAACGATCTTATAAATTATTAACTTAAAGAAGCTATAATAAGAAAGATAGATTTCTAATCAAATAAATCAAATTAATTTGAATTAATGATATAAATTCATATCATCTATTTTTATATAATATTCTGAAAACCCATGCTATGGGTTAGTTACCTCTCAACTATGATTTTTTTAAGAGGATCATTCTTTTTCAGATTAAGTTTGATGGGGAGCTAAAGCTTCTATTCTTTTCCAAATAAGCTCAATTGATTCAATAAATTCCTCCTTATATTCAAGGGTAGTACTACAAATCCCCTTTATTTCTTCAATTACTTGTTTATCACGATAATATTTAAGATCAATTGCACGAGCAGGACAAGATGATACACAAACGCCGCAACCTTTACATTTTAAACCATCTACTTCAGCAATTGCATGTCCGTTGACTTTTATAGCGTTGTAATTACAGAGTTTTTCGCATCTACGACACCCCAAACAGAGTGTATCGTCAACTTCCGCTATCATTAATTCTTGAATAATTGTGTCTTTCGAAAGCAATGTAGCTACCTTACTTGCGGCCGCTAAAGCTGTTGAGACGGATGATGGTATGTTTTTTGGACCGGCAGCGCATCCACATATATAAACTCCCATATTAGTTGTCTCCTGAGGCTTTAAACACCCATGAATCTCGGATAGAAATCCATAACGATCTGTACTCAAACCTAATGTTTCAGTTAGTTTTGCTGAACTTTTGGATGGAACCATAGCCGTTGATAAAACGACTAAGTCAGCGTTCAGATTAAGTATTTGATTCGAAAGAGTATCAGAGGCTGTAAGTTTTAACTTTTTTGTTTCTTGGTCTTCTTGAATATCTCCTACTTTCCCCCGAATTGTTAAAACACCCGCTTCTCTCACTTTTCTATAGTATTCTTCGTTTCCTTTGTCCCATGTGCGCATATCTATGTAAAATATGACTATTTCTATGTCTGGATATTCCTGTTTTAACAGCTGAGCGTTTTTAAGAGCAACGCTACAGCATACTACAGAACAATATGGGTTTCTTTTTAACGATCTTGAACCAACACATTGAATCATAGCTACTATTTTTGGTTTTTTTCCGTCAGAAATTCTGTAAAGATGGCCTCCTGTTGGTCCAATCGGACTTAGCATTCGCTCTAACTCTATTTGAGTTATCACATCAGGATAAATACCGTATTTATAATCGTTATATTTCATAATGGGATACTCGTCCCAACCAGTTGCGACAATTACTGCCCCAACATTTAAATTAATATATTCCGGTTGTTGTTCAAACTCAATTGCTTCGGCAGGACAATTTCTTTGACAGCTATTGCATTCAATACATACACTCCTGTCTATTGTAGCGATTTTAGGTATAGATTGTGGAAAAGGTATGTAAATCGCGCCCCTTTCACCAATTCCCCTGTTAAATTCGTTAGGAACTTTGATAGTACATTTTTCCGTACATAGCCCGCAGCCTGTGCATTTTTTTTCGTTTACATACCGGGGATTTTTCTTTACTTTAACATTGAAATTCCCGGGGATACCACTAAATTCAACGATTTTGCTGTATGTAAGTAAGGTTATATTAGGATGTTTCGAAGTACTAACCATAATTGGTGCCAGAACTCATATACCACAATCGTCTGTAGGGTAGATTCTGTCTAATTGTGCCATCTTTCCCCCTATAGTAGCTGCTTTTTCGACAAGATAAACACTTGTACCTTGGTTTGCTAAGTCTAAAGCTGCATTCATTCCAGCTATCCCCGCACCAATTATTAAAGCAGCTTTCTTCACCGGAATCTCCTTGTAAGGGACGACTTCTAACTGGCGAGCTCGATTTATTCCTCCTATTACCATTCTTATCGCTTTTTCAGTGGCATTTTTTATATCGTTTTGGTGCACAAACGAACAATGCTCGCGAATATTTACCATTTGAAAGTAATAGGGGCTTAATCCAGCTTCGATTAACACAGCTCGGTAAGTAGACTCGTGAATTTTTGGAGTACACGCTGCAACAACGATCCGATTTAATCCTATATCTAAAATATCATTTTTAATAATATTCTGCCCTGGATCGCTACAAGTGAAATTGTTTACTCTCGCGATTTCTACATCTGGGAGCATTTCAACGAAGTCTCTTACGATATCGCAATCAACGCTATTACCAATATTAACTCCTCATCTGCAGATATAAACACCGATTCTAACTTTGATCTGTAAATCAGACATTTAATACACCCTTTTACAACATCACCATATAGTTTTTGGAATTAATTTTAAATTTAATTTTGTTAATTTTTAAACCGTAGATTTAATTTCTTTTAGAGGTCTTAATTTTGATTTCAAGAAGTTCTCTTTTCGCTCTATTTTTGAAATTGAATATTCTAAAAGAAGATTCTTGACGAGTTTTTCTTTCGAAGAATCGATTTCTAAGTTAATAAAAATTCCTCGTTTTAGGGCTTCAGCTATTAATTTGCATCCCTTTTTTGTTCTTGTAATTACTGTGGTGAAATTTTCTGGAGAACCTAAACCTCCAAACGACACATCAGCATATACATTTGTAAAATCGCGACACGCATTACAAGCTGGTCGCATATAATCTTTTAAATCCTCAAAAGGTATATGAATTAATGACTCTCTTGTTTTATCTGCCTTTAACTGTATAATAAGGTCTTTTTTAATCTTAATCTTTTCGATGTTCTCGAACTTAATATTGAATTCCCTCTCAAACTGCTCCACTTTTGATTGGTCAAATTCGAAATTCTCGTAACAAAATAATCCTAAACAAAACTCTATATTTTGTGAAGGAATGATGCCAAGATTTTGCATACACCTAATCGTATAAATTTGGCATGGAGTTCCGACCACCGCTAACTTTTTAAACTTGGTACTGCTTATCTTAGGAAGTGAACTCGAATAGGAATGGTACCTTTGAACTTCGTCTAATTGCTGGGAAACCCCTAATTTAAGCCCTGACGCACTGAGTAAATCCTCTTTGCTCTTGGCAAAAAAAGGCTCTCTCGAGAAAGGAGCTCTTGTTTTTGCCACAATAGCTCCGTCTATTAAGTTCTCTTGAAACATGAAATTAAGCAGTGCGTTTACAACTCCTCCGTCAGTTCCATGGCGTAAAAAGTCGTGATCTACCGCTTGACACGAGTAGAGATCACAAATATTGCCAAGGGGCATAGATGAAAAATCTAACACTTTAAAGGTTCTATCGAGATCGTTGTCTAATACATGAGTCTGTGGACATATATGATAACAAATTCCGCATTTAAGACAATTTTCTTTATTTATAAATTCTGGAGGAGAATTCGGCTCTTTATAACCAATTACGTCGTATTCCATCGAATTACAGAAGCTCACACAACCTCCACATTGCTGACAAATCCCTTTTTTATGGACTTCTTCTATTAAATCCTCAAAACTTTTAACTTTCAAAATACCCCTTTACCGCTCTTTTTCGTTATTTTTATTTTTATTTTTAATAATTTATTCTACTAAATCAAATATATCATAACTGTTTTAAGTAGTCGAGTTTCCGATTACAGTACTTTTGTTTGTAAACTGACAAATAATTATCGAGTATCCCAAATAATATATAGAGAAAAAGTTTATAAAGCTTTGTTTTTTAATAATCCCGATTCATGTTTTTAGTCAAGATGTGATCATTTTCATCCATTCCGAAGAAGTTCATATGAACAATATCATTTCAAAAAAGCAGATGTTTGATATTTTATTAACAGTTGTTAGTACGGCACATTTTGTGAGGAATAAAGCCAGGAGCGTAAAGTAAGTTTACGTAAAATCAACCAACTCAGCAAAAAACACTACAGAAGCCGAAAAAAGAAACCTTAGTCATCTGTATTATGGGGATAGATAACGTAAATTATTTATTTAATTATAAAACGATTAAACAAAGATTGCTCTAAGCTATCTTTCTCAATATTTCTTTATTGACGTTTGTGTTGTAAGAATTATAGAAATTAGAATAATATTTTTGGTAAAAGGCCTCTTTCTTTGCTAAGATAGTTTTAGTGTCTTCTTTTTCTGGTTTACCGGAAGCCCAAAAGATTTTTCCTGAACTATTTAGGTTAATTTTTTCATGGTCTTTTATTACTTCACCTGCTTTTATTACATATTCGATATTACCGAGAGCAGATTTGAAATTTCCATAGTCTTTTGAAATATCAGTATCGTTTAAATTCAAATTTAGAATGTTGAGGTCACCATCAGCTCCTAAACCTAAGTTCCCTTTAATACTCCCAATACCGAGAGCCTTAGCAGGACTCGACCGAGTTAAAATGATAAAATCATTGAATGTTAATGTTTTATCATTACTCGCAATAGAGTTGCCCTTTAAAAAGCTAACTTCCATATCATTCATATATTGTTCGCGAGCGTTATTACTTATTAGCCAACTTGCGATTTCAGGAAGATTTATTATGTCTGCGTAGTTTGGATAGTTTACTGAAAACTGTAATTGCCATGGAGTTATATTTAATGCTAAATCAATCGCGTTAGCCCACATTATGCAATCTTCTTTCTTTTTTTTACTGAATTTTCTGAGAGTTGCAAAAGAGTCTCCTTCAGATTCTACAGAAGATCTAATTAGTTTGTATGGGTCTGCTGAATTAATTAGCTTGTTTATAAGATGCCGATCGGAAGTAATCAAAGGGTTTAGCGCGTTAAAACCTATAAATCCCAAATCCATGTCAAAATCTTGATTTTCGTTATAAAATTTAATCAACTCAGAATTATCCCCGTCTATATTATAACTTGAGCTATGTGCAAGATGGAATATTTGAGATCGCTTTATTACAAAATCGCTTTTTGAATTGGGTTTTAATCCAAGCGACTTTACTTTGTTTAAAGTTGCGAGTAAGTTTTCTTTAGAATAGTGGGTCTCATACCCTTCAATATGAGCATGAATAGAATGAGGCAACCCTAAATGCTCAACAAATCTAGGGAGTTTTTCATACACATCCATAGGAGTGAAGTTGAATAACCTTCCTTTTTCTGTTAAGTTTTTTCTAATCACTTTCCAATTCCAATATTCTACTTCGAAAGGATTGTAGGCTTTCAAACCAAAAC
>DATKTW010000118.1:0-11885 GCA_035530895.1 Candidatus Nanopelagicaceae bacterium | reverse complement strand
TAACATTGGTATTTACATTTACCGGATTTGATGCAGGACTAGTAGATTATGCCGCTTTAGTTGCTTCTGGAGCAGATGTAGAACTAGTCCAATTGGGAATTCGACTCCTTCTAGGAGTTATCCCTGCGTCGGTCATCTTAGTGGGTACTTTGATCTTTTGGAAATTCTATCCTCTAACTCAAGAAAAAGTTCTAGAAAACAAAGCTAAGCTCCTTGAACTTGGCTTTTAAATTTATTTTTTTTTATTTTGATCAAAATTTATTTCTTAGAATCCCATTTCATAACTTTAAAGGGTATTCCCCAAATTTCTTTGTAGTAGAGATCATTGTTAATACATTTTCCAGTTTGCAAGAATTTGTAATATCCGTACAAGCACTCAACATATATCCTCCACCTTCACCAGCATCGCGAATACACTCTTTGACCGCATTTACGACTTCATCCTTTGAACCGTAAGGCAATAATTGTGAAACATCAATATTTCCAATTAAGCATAACTTATCTCCATATACTTCCTTCAAATGTTTCAAATTCATGCCGGCCATGGGTTCTAACGATTCTACACCGCTAAATCCTGCCTCGACCAGACCATCAAAATATGGTTCAGTGAATCCATCTGAGTGAAAGCACACATATTTACCCGCTTTCCTTAAAATCTGGATGGCTTGCTTATAAGCGGGAATAATGAGTTCTCGATGATATTTTGGGTTTATCATCGTAGTATTTTTTAAGGCAGTATCATCGCAAATAAAGAACACATCAAAATCCGTTTCTGCGTTTAATTTTGCAACCGTAATTAGCTTTTTAGCTCTTAACTCTATATAATGTTTAATTTTGCTCCTATTTTTTCTAATCAATTTTATTAATAGTCCTAGACCTAAACCCTGCCAAAGAGGTTCTAAAATTGGTTCCAGATGGCAACATGGTACGAATTCATCGGTTGGGAATTTTCTTAATCGTTTATTAATGTTTCTCGCGAAATCTGGAGCTTCATCCCATTTTATAGAGAAATAGGTATTGTGAAAATAATCTGCTTTTTCTTCAGTATCAATATAATTTCCTAAATAATAAGCATCCCCCATATCCTTATTTCTTTGTTTTAAATAGATTCTGCCGTTATAATCAACATATTTATTGTTATCTGGTAATTTCGGCAAAGGATTTTCTTGCATGTGTTTCTGGGGAATGAAAATTGGAAATGAGTCAAAGCCCCATGACATATCAAAACCAAGCTTCTGTTCTAAATTATAATCTCTATAAGATAGTTTATATTTCTTCTCACGAGTGTATGAATCCCCCCAATAGTTCAAAAGTTCTCGCTGAAATCCTGGCATGATAATTTGGCAAAATAGGGGTATACGATCCGATTCTTCGTGATTCAACGCTTGTACTACTCTTTTCCGAGCATTCATACTATCAAACTCTCATAGATTCAATTACAGCAAAAATAGCATAAGAACAAAATTTTATCCCTAAATTAAGTTTATCAATCTTCTAATTCTAATAAATTACATGGTAGTATTAATTGAGAAGAATTATCCTGTTTTTACTATTATTATTAATAATCCCGAAGCTAAAAACGCTGTTGATGGGCTTACAGCTCAAGAACTGAGTTCTGCTTTTAGAAATTTCGAAAGCGATGAAAGAGCTTTAGTTGCTGTATTATGGGGTGCTAATGGGAATTTCTGTTCGGGTGCTAATTTAAAGGCGATTACTGAAGGACGAGGAAATAAAGTAGAAAAAGAAGGAGATGGACCAATGGGTCCAACGAGAATGCGTTTAAACAAACCAGTCATTGCGGCCATAGCTGGTTATGCTGTTGCTGGTGGTTTAGAACTTGCTTTATGGTGTGACATGCGCGTTGTTGAGAAAAATGCTATTTTTGGGGTCTTTTGCCGTAGATTTGGGGTTCCTCTAGTAGATGGTGGTACAGTTAGACTTCCGCGACTTATTGGATTAAGTCGTGCTTTAGATATGATTTTAACGGGGCGCTCCATAAATGCTGAAGAAGCTTTAACTTGGGGATTAGCCAATCGGGTAGTAGATAATGGCCAAGCAAGAATTAAGGCAGAAATTTTAGCAAAGGAAATTGCTACCTTTCCTCAGATTTGCATGAGAAATGACCGTCTTTCTGTTTATAGTCAAATGGGATTAAGCATTAAAGACGCAATGATAAAGGAATTTGAATTTGGTTTAAAAACGCTTGAAAGCGGAGAATATTTAGAGGGCAGCAAAATTTTTACGGAAGGAAAAGGAAAGCACGGTAATTTTAATAATATTTGAATATAATATTGTACTAAAATGGTGACATAATGATTATCTTTGAAGAATTTAATGTAAAAACCCCTGAAAGAGAAGTATTACTTGAAATTACAAATGAAATTAAAAAAGTAGTAAAAAATTCTAATATTAACGAAGGTACCTGCCGCATATTCGTACCTCACACTACTGCGGGAATAACTATAAATGAAAACGCAGATCAATCCGTAATGAAAGATGTAGCAAATTATCTAAATAGGTTAATTCCTAAAGGTGGAGGGTTAGGATACTCTTTTAAGCACGGTGAAGGGAATTCTGATGCTCATATTAAATGTTCCTTAACGGGAAATTCAATATATGTTTTAATTCACGAGGGTAAATTAATGTTAGGCACATGGCAAGGGATAATTTTCACTGAATATGATGGACCAAGAAATAGAAAAGTATTTATTCAAATTACGGGAGAACCATGAGGTACTAATATTTCTTATCGACTAAAAATATAGATATCATGAGAGAAATAATCATTAAACCAAAAACGACATAGAAGGGAAAAAAAATATCTATTTCACCTATAGGGCTCATGATCATTGGAGCAATTGCCCCACAGAAAAACCCGATCGCATTATTGAATCCGATCCCCGAACCTTTTAAATCAGGTTGAATATCTTCAATTACTTCTAGTAAAAGAGTATTCCCCGCGGGATCAAACAATGCAATTCCTATTCCTAAAAATGAACTTATAATTAAGAAAACAGGTAGGTTCAATACAAAATCTGGGAAAAAGAAAGAAATTCCAAAAACCATAACTATAATTTGTCCTAATATCATTAATTTTCGAGGACCATATCGATCTAATAACTTGTTGGAAATGAAAATAAACACGACATAAAGTGCTAAAATAGCCAGCATTATATAACTTGAAGTGATTTCGCTTAAAGCAAAACCTCTTACATCGTCTTGTAAAACCCATATCAAATAAGCAGTGATAAATCCAAATAAAAACCATCTCACGCAATTAAACAATAGTGAAAAGATATATTGGCGCTCTTTTAGGAGAATTTTTATATTTATCATATTGAATTCCATATTTTTATCTTGATCCTTAATCGTCTCTGTTTTATTATTCTCTTTCAGAACGAAAAAAATAAACAATATGCTAAAACAAATTAGGAATCCCGATATCAAGAAAATACTCCTAAATCCTAAGAAACTCGCAATGTAGCCCCCTATTACGAATCCAAGGAAGTATCCCACATTCATGTATAAAGAATAATAACCCATTCCCTTACTATGTTGATCTTTTTTGTAGATATCGCCAATAATTGCTTGTAGAATTGAAGTGTAAGCACCTGCTCCTTGGATTGCTCTGTAGATGATCAATTGGATTACATCTTGAGCTGTAAAACATAAAAATGTTCCTAATAGATATATAAGCATTCCGAATAGAATTACTCTTCGACGTCCTAACTTATCTGAGACTGCTGCAAATGGATATTGAAAAATACTTTGAGTCACGGAAAAAACACCAATTATTATTCCGTAGGAAGTGAGAGAACCAGCAATGCTCTCCACAAATGAAGGCAAACCAATTTGAACAATGCTCATCCCCATGCTTCTGAACGCAGTAGACATTAGAGCTACGATTAATAAAATTTTAGTATGCTTGCTAAATTCTCCGTCTAATGAAATTTTAGTCTCCTCTCGTTTACTCCGAATTTAGTAAGAAAATTATATAACCAATATAAATTTATTTTTCCTAATATTTTAGAATATAAGCCGTACGTTCATTTAAAAAAAATTAAGAAAGGGATATTTTTCATGAAATTCGGAATGAATTCTTTAGCAAATTTAGCTCAAATAAGAAAGGATGTAAAAAGGAAACGAGTTTCTAGTTATGATAAGACTGGGGGTAATATGGATAATGTTCAATTAAAACCTAATGAAAGTTATCAAATTTGCGATATAACAGGCGCTGGTATTATCAAACATATCTGGATGACTATTGCTTCTTCTGACCCTGACTATCTACGAAAGCTGGTTCTGAGGATGTGGTGGGATAACGAGGATGAACCTTCTGTTGAGGTTCCGATAGGAGACTTTTTTGGAGTTGGTCATGGTAAGACTGTAAATTTTTGGAGTCTTCCATTCTCTAATGGACCTGAAGATGGTAAAGGCTTTAATTGTTTTTTTCCAATGCCTTTTGCTTCTCGAGCTAAGATCGAAGTAGAAAACGAATCAGAAATTATGACCGTTTTATATTTTTATATAGATTACGAAGAATATAGCAATATTTCAAGCGATCTCGGGAGATTTCATGCTTTTTGGAATCGACAAAATCCATGTGATGGTAACCTCTACGGTGTAGCAGCAAAAACAGAACGGTTTATTAAAAAAAATCCTACTCACGAGGGTGACTATTTAATTCTTGACGCAGAAGGAGAAGGACACTTTGTTGGATGCCACTTAAATATCCATAATTTAATGACACCCGAAAATACGTCAAAGAAAGATTTCTGGTGGCCTGGAGAAGGTGACGATTATATTACTATTGATGACGAAGAAACAATTTTATATGGAACTGGGACAGAAGATTATTTCTGTGGTGCTTGGTGCCCTTCTCAATTCTATTGTTCTCCATATTTTGGAGTAACTATTCCTGGTGGAAGCAAATGGAGTGGTAAAATATCTTATTACAGGTATCACATCGAAGATCCAATATATTTCCATAAAAATATAAAGGTAAAAATCGAACACGGTCATGCAAATCAACGTTCCGACGATTTTTCGTCAACAGCATATTGGTATCAAGCAGAACCACATAAGACACAAACTTTTTTCCCAATGGAAGAACGGTTACCACGGGATGAACCTAAGGAGATCGAATCTTAAAAATAAAAATAAAATTTTTTTTTAAGCTTTTTATAAATTCTTTAATTTAGTCAAACGTTCTTCGTGAAGTTCGCTCAACTTTTTTTGTTGTTCCATGAATTTTTCGTAGTTAAGTGGGAAAAACTTAAACACTAACAAAGCAAGTAAACCACCTATAACTGGAACCAACGATACTAATGCTCTTAATCCTATTTCCGCCTGGGGGGGTTGTGTGGTGGCGTATTGATCAAATCCCGTTAAAGCTTGTACGATTATCAATGTTAAACCTGAAAAAACCATTGATAGTCTTGCTACAAAAGTTAAAATCCCCATAAATGTTGCTTCTCGTCTTTTACCCGTCTTTAACTCGTCTGAATCTATTGCGGCGCTCATAGCTGGTTCAGTCATTAACATTCCCCCTGCTCCAAATCCTGGAATTATTGTAATAATAACTAGGAGAGGAAAATTATCAACAAGGAATAAAGGCCAAATTCCAATCGTAAAAATTCCAATAGAGAGCAATAATCCATACTTTGGACCTTTTTTGGCATAAATCCATTTCCAAAATAAGACGCTTGTAAGAATTCCTAGAGCAATTCCTATTGCCGCAAATCCCACCAATCCCACATCCATGTTAAGAATAAATCGGGCATATAAAGGGAGAACGGTTAGTGTTAATCCAGTAAAGAAATCTATTAGTGTGTAGGTCAATGTAATGTTTAGAAATGGAATATTCGATAAAGTTTCTTTAAATGCCGTGAAAATAGGGAGTGGTTCATCGATTTGATATTCTTTCCTTTCCTTTGTACCCATAAGAGATAATAACATAGTAACCGGTATTAAAGCACCAAATAATATACCTACTATGGGCCATCCCATTGCATCTGCTAATAAAGGAGGTAATATTATTCCAATCATCGCGGACAGAAAAGCAAGCAAATCTTTAAGGGCAACAACTGACGCACGCTCCTTCTCGTCTTCATACATTTCTGTATATAATGCCGACCATGCGGTCATTGCCAGTGTGAAACCGAAATCGAATAAAAACAACATAATCAAACCATGCAAGAAAATTCCCGTTTGGTCTGTCCACGGAACCCACCATAAAAACATAAAACCAATAGTAAATGGAACTATTCCAATTACAATATAAGGGATGCGTCGACCCCATTTTTCGAATTTCCATTTATCCATGTAATATCCCATTAGTGGATCGTTAACGGCGTTCCAAATACCATATAATAGCAAAAGTAAACCGGCTGATCCAAGCGATAACCCAGCTACGAGAGTATAAAAAAATACTAAAAATGATTGGATCATACTGTAATGCAATGAGCTGGGAATCGCAGCTAACGAATAAAGAAAATGACCTGAAAAAGAATGAATTCTATCTTTTTCTCTCAAATTTTATCACTTTTCAGTTAGTAATAATTATTTATATATATTTTTGTTGAGAATCTATTTAAATATTTTATTTTTGACATTTATTTGTCATCTTCGACAACTTTTAAACCTAAAATTTTAGCTCCGTTTATGAAATCCTCCTTCCAATCGCCTATGAAAGTTACCCTATGCCATCCAAATGCGTCCCAATCATAGTTTTCCATAATCTTTTCAACATCGCATTTTACTAGCATTTTAGAGACGCAGCTTTTTTCATCCAATATTTAATTAGATGTTTCTTTCACGTTTCCAATCTGCATTATCGCTCGTCCTTAAGTACCACCGGAGCAATTGTTCTTTGAGATCTGCTTTTACCTTATCATAGGCATAAATATCGATAAGATTGTTCGCTTCGTTAGGATCGTACATAAGATCATACAACTCTTCCTTACCCTGATCGCGAATAACGAGTTTCCATAATTTAGTCCTTATCATAGCAGAACGTGCAACAGTAGAACTATCTTCTTTAGGTATATTCGTCTTATCATAGTAAATTCCGATTCCCGATAGTTCTGGATTCGTGATAACGGGTTCAAAACATTGCGGTTCGCGAGGATTATATCCACCTTCTGCGAAGACAGCATTCCTGAGCTTTGTTAAATGACCTTGGAGAAGGGGAATTAAACTTTTACCAAAATGAGTATATTGCGTGTCAATTTGAGCAATCTTTAATATAGTTGGAAAAATATCAATGGATTGGACGAGTTGGTCGTAAATCACATTTTTTCGTTCAATGTCAGGAATTTTTAGAATTAAGGGGATGTTAATCAAACAATCTTGAAATGCATTTGGCCATTTCTCTGTTAACCCGTAATCACCAGCAAAATCTCCATGGTCTGCAAAGAAGGCTATTGCACTATTTTCATAAGCCTCTATTTCTTTTAGTTGGTTTATTATCAAACCAAATTGGTGATCTATGCGAGAAACCATTCCGTAATAAGTAGCAATAATTTCCTTAAAGTCTTCTTTTGTTAAGTTTTTTAAACCGTATCTTTCATTTATAAGTTGCATAAACTCTGGTTTATCATCTAATTTTGGGGGTATTGGAGCGGGAACATTTTCTCGATCGTACATAGAAAAAAACGGTTCTTCTACCGTGTAAGGAGGATGAGGGAAGTTTAATGCTATGAATAAGCAAAAAGGATTTTTATGATTTGAATTTAAATAGTTAATCGCTTCTTGGGTGTTGTAGTAATCAATATCCTTTGCTTCTTCTTCCGTTCTTTTTCCAAAATAGAAAGATTTTCTCATTGAATGCTCTAGTGGATAAGGATTCGTTTTTATCATTCTAGTTTTGATTCTAATTTTTCTTGATATGCTGCCATCGATTGCGTCTTTTCTAAAAAGATCGTTCCGACCTACCCAAACCACTTCATACCCTTTATCTTTTAAGAATTTAAACAGATTTTCTTCATGGGGTTGTAGCAATTGATATAGGCTTCTATGATTGTTGGAATGAACATATTGTCCCGTAAACGTACAGCATCTCGAGGGCCCACAGACAGGGTTAACAGTAAAGCAATTCGTAAAAGCAACACCGTCTTTTGCTAAGTGGTCAATATTTGGTGTTTTTATTATAGGATTTCTCTTACCTTCAAGAGAGATGCAGTCTCCTCTTAGTTCATCGGGCATAAAAAATATGATATTTGGAAGAGATTTCTCGTGTTCCATAATTAACTCATTATCATTAAGAGTTTAAAAATTTAATAATTAAGAAATCAATAACTATGTAAATAGTATTAATTATCGTAAGATTTTATTAGTTACAAATTGAATAGGATAACTATTAAATGGTGTTGAAATCATGAATTCGAGGGAGAGAGTAAATACAACATTAGATCATAAAGAGCCGGATAAAGTACCGATTGATTTAGGTGGTAACCAATCAAGTATCCATATTATAGCTTATAAAAAATTACTTGAATACCTTGAAATTGAAGACGAAAACATACAGTACGCAGATTTCGTTCAACAAATTGTGCGACCTTGTGACAATGTTTTAGAAAGATTCCAAATTGATGTTAGGTACATCCAACCTTTGGGAGGAATGATTAGGGTTCAAGACATGAAACCACAAGTCGAACAACAATATATAGGTGTTTACGACCAATTTGGTGTGTTTTGGGGAAATGACACTAAAAAAAACATAAATGACATTTTATACTACGATCCTGTTATTCATCCCTTTGCAGACTTTAAATCAGTAAGTGATGTGAAGAATTACGATTGGCCAGATGGGTTAGATCATTCTCCTTTTATTGGTTTGAAAGATTACGCAAGAAAATTGCGTAAAAAAACAGATTTTGCCTTGTCAACACCTCCAGTTGGTTGTGTCTACGAGTACTGCACATTTTTATTCGGTTTTACTAAGACATTAAGGTTTTTAAAGACTAAACCAGAAATCATAATCTCAACTATGGAAGAATTACTTAAGTATTGGACAGATTATGCTACAACTTTCCTTACTGAAGTTGGAGATTATCTAGATGTTGTTAGCATTAACGGAGATATTGCGGAACAAGCGGGTCCTATAATGAGTTTACAACTATACGAGAACATGATAAAACCTATAGAACGGAAGTTATCACAGAAAATTCACGAAATTGTAGACGCCAAAATAAACTACCATTCATGTGGTTCAATTTCTCAATTTATCCCTCACTTCGCTGAAATTGGATATGATATCGTTAATCCAGTTCAAATAAGCGCTTATGATATGGAGCCATGTTCTCTGAAAAAAAGATATGGGCGTATTATGTCATTCTGGGGAGGATTATGCAACTCGCAAAAAACTTTACCCTTTGGAACTCCTGAACAGATTAGGGAGGAAGTCAGAAGAAACTTCGAATGCTTGAAGCCAGGAGGAGGATTTATAGCTTCAAACATTCATAACATCACAGCTGAGGTCCCAGCTCAAAATATAGTAGCAATGTTTGATGCAGCTAATGAGTTCAGAAATTATTAATGAAAGAGTTTTAAGCTAATAATTAATTTCATTCCAATAGAAATAGGTGATTTATTTTAAGGATGCAACAGTATAAAATTTTTGATGCTCACCTTCATACATACGGTACATTTCTCGCAAAAGATGACGATCTCCTCTCATATTTGGATAGATATAATGTCGAAAAGGCTATAATAACTACAGTCAATAAAGCAGCGAGTTCTAAAATTTACGCTAATGACAATAATAGAACCGGAGAAGAGGTGTCTAATGAAAATCGTGTTAAAAAAGCTTTTGAAAATTTGAGAAAATTGATGCCTAAGGACCAATTGGATCACCAGGATGTTATAAGTATCTCAAATTTATATCCTGAAAGATTTTTCAAGTTCTTTTGGTTCAATCCTAAAATTGATCTGGAAGAAGTAGATAAAAACTATAGGATATTAGAAAACCATTTTAATATGGGATTTTGTGGAGTAAAAATCCATTCAGGAATTCATCTAATAAAAGTTCCGAGAGATATTATATCTTTGGCCTCTTTTATGCAAGAATACAATAAGAATTTTCCTTTATTTATTCACTTTACACCGAAATTTTCAGCTTTTGGAGGGATTTCCTCGAAAGATATTGCAAAATTAGCTCAAAGTTTTCCAAACTTAAATATCATTATTGGACATGCTGCGTTGGCAATGGAGTTTGCAATCGACTTTGGATTGAGCTTAAAACAATATAAAAATGTATTCTTTGAAACTTCCTGTTCTATACCTTACGGAATATTAAATTTGATAAAAATGGTAGGCCATAAACGATTGTTATTTGGCTCAGATGCGCCAGTTACTAATCCTATAAAGCTTGAAATTGATAAAATATTATGTTTACCCATTACGAATGATCAAAAGCAAGATATTTTCTATAACAATACTAACAATTTAATTCTAAATTAACGATACGAGTATCCACAAATTTTATTTCTTTTAAGTAATCTTTCAGAACTTTGTCGGATATTACATCTATATTAATCAGTTAATTAGTACTTACTTGAAATTAATTGTCAAAAAATTACTAATGGATATAGTCAATTATTTTTGTTTTAATAATACATTATATAAGGGTAATTTTGTAATTTAAAATTATACTTAAGATTTAATTATATCGAGTGTATATTGTGAAATATTTAGGGGATGATATCAACAACACGGATAATCCTAATTGGGATGTCATTGAAGTTTCAAAAGTTAACGACAAAATAATTATGAAGCTTTTAAATTATCTGAAATATGATATATCGGATAAATTCTTTATTTCTTTTGAAAGTCTTTTAAAGTTGGGGAATAGAGTCCCAGAAACAACGATTAAAAATATTGTTAAAGAATTGGACCAATCTCACGATTTCAAAAAAGAATTATTTCAGTTTATTCTCAATTTTATAAACGATGATGCTGTAGAATACCATTTGCTACCACAATTATATAGCCCCGATTTTATCGTTAGAGCTCGAGCTATAATGAAAATTAAAGAGAATAACGATGTAAGATATATGAAATTCTTACTTCCTTTATTAGACGACCCAGATGATTCGGTAAGATGGAGCGTCATTAAATTTTTATCAAAACACTTCAAAAATCCTATAATTTATTCTGAATTGAAGAATCATTTAAATAAAGAGTTAAATCCAATTATATATGATAATCTAAAAGAAGTTTTTGAACAAGAATAAAGTCCTTATAATTGTTTCTTATTTCTTCTCTTTAATTTGTTCTTTGATATCTCATTTTAAACAAAAAGTAAAGAATTAAAAACGACATTTTTAATTATATATATAAATAGGATTTAAGACCCAACATATGAAATTTTTAATAAAATCTAACCATTACTTAATATTAATTAATAAGGTTAAAGGGATAAAAAAAAATTTACAAAGGTGTTAAAGATATCGTCGTATGACTATACATTTAAAATTTTACTGCTCGGTGACGCATCCGTTGGTAAAACTTCTTTCACTAAACGATATTGTTATAATGTTTTTAACCCTAGCGAGCGATTAACTATTGGGGTTGATTTTCATGTTAAAACGATTGAGCTACAGGGAAAAAAGATAAAACTTCAAATCTGGGACGTTGGAGGAGAAGAAAGGTTTAGATTTCTACTCCCTACATATTGTTTGGGTGCAAACGCTGCCTTTCTACTTTACGATGTCACACGGACTCAAACTCTTGACAATATCAATGAATGGACTAATATTGTTCACCAGAAAGGAGGTCCTATACCAATTATGCTTGTTGGGTCTAAAATTGATCTTATAGATAATCAACGCGAAGTCTCTCGAGAATACGGTATACAAGTTGCTGAAAAGAATAATATGGCATCG
>DATKTW010000117.1:0-11411 GCA_035530895.1 Candidatus Nanopelagicaceae bacterium | reverse complement strand
TTTTCAATAGAAGATATTGTAGTGTTCATCAGTAATAGGGTAAGAACTAACCCTAATTTGAACAAACGAAGCATTGAAATCATCATTAAAAATCTCATTAAAAGAAGAATTCTAATCCCTGGAACCAAATTAATGAAAAATAATATCATTGAACATCCAATAAGAAATGAGATCTATAATTACATAAGAAAGAATCCATCAAACATTAATGATATAATGAAAGCAATTAATATTGGGAGTAATCAAGCGTTATGGCATTTATCTTGCTTAGAAAAATTTAGATTTACACGATCAACAAAAATCGAGAACCAAAGAATAATTTTTGAATATGAATCAAATTCAGATCTAGATGAGTTGTATTACTATTTAAAACAGGATATTGTACAAGATATTATCAACCTACTGAAAAAAGAAAACACCTCATTTAAAACTACGGAAATTGCTGCCAATTTAAAAAAAAATTACAATACTGTAAAAAAATATCTTGAAATATTAGGAACTCTGAAAATATTAAAAATTGAAAAAAATAAAAAAAGAGTTTTATTCAGATTAGATCAAGAGAAATATGATAATATTAGGAAATCCATTATTGATGGTGAATTATAAAATTTACAAAGTTATTCCAATGGAATTTATATTTTGAATTATATATTAGAAAATTAGATAATACTTTAATCAAAAAATCATGAAGAAGAAATATAGAGTTTTAAATATCATAACTCTTTATGTTGTTTTCACTTTAATTTATTTGATTTTTTTCTTATTCCAAATAGAGAGTTTACCTTTATTTCTCTTTCTAACTATTGGGAGTGTTGCTGTATTATCCACCAGCACGATCTATACCGTTATTAAATCTAAAAGCAGTCCAGCGAAGAGGATAAAAAAAGATAAATATTATCAAAAACCAAAATCAATTAAAAGAATATCGAGTGATTTGATTGAGGATTACTTCGAAGCCATGCCATTAATAGATCAATACGCTGATACTGATGTATCTTTTGAAAATGTAGAATCAATCGATGATTATATCTTCACTTTTTTCAAACAGGAGGAATTAGATCAAATCGATTTGTTAGGGTTTTCAAAAATGGATAAAATCTTTTTTATCAGAGAGATGTTATATTTTGATGCTGGTGAGAGAAAGCAGCTAATCGAAGATATTTTGAAAAATAAAGATATAACTGATGAACAGATAAAATACTACCCGCCTTTAAACATAATTGGATTGAATGATAAATTACGCGTTTACATAAGGTCATTAGTCGAACCGGGTGAGAAGACCAAAATACTCATCATTGAAACCTCCGAATTAATAAGTATAATCAAGGAACAAGTTGGAATTCTATTTGATTATGGTTTAGAAGATTTTCTACTTTCAACTGGCGGCTTAATAATGGGTGAGAGTTGCCAGTTAAAAGACTATTTTCTTGATGATGACGATGAAATTGCTTTAATTCCGTCAAGAAAAAAATAGAATGATTTTTTTTTATAATTTTATATCCTTCCAATATATCAACCAGCAACACTCGCTGGAATTAATAAAATGTCATCTCCATCATCTACATTGTAATCGCTTAAGTAAGAAGTTTCATCCATGGTAACTCCACCTGAAGACAAATAAAAATCAGATGGATCTAAAGCAAATAAATTCGCGACAGTATCTTTGATGTCTCCAACACTATTACCTGTGAATATCAGTAATTTTTGTTTTTTCTCCCCTGGTCCTATAGTGGATAAAAAAAAAACTGAAATCTTTTTTCCTTCAGAAGAGATTTTGGGTTCTGGAGTTTTAGAACTAATATCTTCTGTTTGGTCCTTTTTAGACTGATCATCAATATCTTTATCCAAGCTTTCATCAATCTCCTCATCGAATTCTTCATCGAACTCCTCTTCAAATTCATCGTCAAAATCCATTAGATTAACACCATAAATTTAGATTACTTAATTTTATATTACTTTTAAAAAATAAAGGAATTTATGTTATATAAATAGACTTCACAAAACCAAAAAAATTCTTAAATTGAAATTACAAACACTTTAGAATTTGAGTCAATATAATATAATTAATAATTTACATAAGTTTAAGAACTACCATGAAGGATAAACCTATTCCTAAGTATCAAATTCGAGAAAAAACACCCGAAGAGCAACTAGACACCATTCCTAATACAAAATTACTTAAAAAAATTAAGGAAGAGAGAATTAAATTAAATAGAGAAAAAACTGAATGGGAGAGTGTTATTAGCAAAGTTGAAGGTTATCAAGATAGTATTCAAGATTTAGAAAAAAAAAGAAAAGAAAAAGAACTTCAAGTCAGAGACCTTCAAAATCAACACGAAAAACTAAAAAACGATCTAGACAATATGAGAAATGAATTAAAAGAAAGTAAAAATAATCTATATGAGAAAGAAAGGGAGTTAGATCAAAAAAATGCTGACTTAGAGCGATATCAAGAGAGATTAGATGGACTAAGAGATGAATTAGAGCGTGAGAAGAAAGACTTAGAAAGAGAAAAAGAAAAAGCAAAAGAAAGAATTAAAGAAATTAAAACCAAATTGCCTGGAATGGAACGGAGAGAGAACGCATTAGAGAGAACAATTGAAAAGTTGGAAAACAATTTAATGGATTTAAGAAACGAAGGTAAGAGTTTAACGAGAGAAAGAGATCATTTAAACAATGAAATCAATAGTTTGAAAAGAGAGATAGTAGATGAAAAAAATCGAATTGATGATGAGAAAAGAAGATTAAAAGATGAAAAAGAAAAGGTTCGCTATAAGAAAAAAGACTTAAGTCTCAAAGCTCGTGATATTGAGAAAAAAAAAGAGCAATTGGGAAAATTTAAAGAGGATGTAGATCACGATGTAAAAGACTTAGAAAGAAAGAAAAGAGGGCAAGAAGTAAGATTAAAGGAATTAGAAAGGAAGGTACCTAAGGCAGAAGATACTTATTTTTCATTAGAACATAAAATTGGTAACTTAGAAAATAAACTGAAAAGCTTAAAAGATGAAATAAAAAAACTGGAAAAGGAAAAATCGAAAATAGAAGACGATAAATTTTCAATTAGAAAGGAGAGGCAAAGATTAGAAAGCGATAAAGAGAGATTTCTTAAAGAAAAAAGAGATTTTGAAAGAGAATTGAAAAAAACAAAAGAGATACCAAAATATAAAATCAAATCAAAAACGCCTTCGAGATATTAATTAGTAAAGTTTGGGGACTTATGAAAATTCCAAAAGGAATTGAAGGGGATTACCTTGAAACAAAAGAAAACAACCTTTTTTTCGATATAAAAGGTTATCACCATCCCCGAGACCGTAGAATTTGTTTTTTAAGATTTTATCCCGATCAAAATGGGGAAAGAATAAAGGAAGGCAAAAATTATAAAAAAATCTATTCCTTGGATGAAAGATATTTGAAAGTAAGAGAGGAATACCCTCAATATCTGTTTTTTTCAAACGAACTTGATTTAGAGCTTCAGGGCGTAGAAATTAAAGATATAAAGAAAATTTATACGCCCCGAGAATACTATGATGCATTAAAAATGAGGAATAATTTGTCAGAAATCGAAATGCATTCCAAAAATTTGTGTGAATTATTTATTACAGGCGGTTCCGTACCAGAAGATGCAATCGGTATTTCTGGTTCCCCCATGATCGGATTAAGTAAAGACGATTCTGATATAGATGTAATAATATATGGAACTCGTGCTAGTTTAGAGTTTCAAGATAAATTAAAAACAATACTGCTTACTTCAAACAATTGTAGGGCGTATAACTTAAGCGAATTTAAAACTCATTATAATTGGAGGGTTGGCGGTTCTGGCATCAGTTTCGAGAATTTTTTGAGAAGTGAAAAAAGAAAGTTACATCAAGGAAAATTCTATGGAATTGATTTCTTTATTAGATATATTAAAAGCCCTAATGATTGGAATGGAACTTTCTACGATTACAAATTCAAGAATTTAGGAAGGATTGAAATAAAAGCAAAAATTGTAGATTCAACCGATTCCATTTTTACTCCCTGCTCTTATAAAATTAAAGGTATAGAAATCGTGGATAAAAATCCTATTACAAAAGTTATAAATTTAGAAGATATTACTGAAATTAACTCGTTTCGCGGTAGATTTTGTGAACACGCTAAAGATGGAGAAGTTGTCTTAGTTAAAGGAAAACTGGAAGAAGTAATTTTCAAAGGGGAAGAAAGACATCTAAGAATTTTACTTACGGATCAAACTCAAGATCTTTTTTGCATAGTGTAACTCTAACTACCCTATTTCAAACACAGAACACTTTTTATCCTAAAACAAAAAAAATAATAGGTATGCACCATTTAATTATTTCAGAAAAATCTGATTTATAATATGATTGAGCGATATAAAAAATCAGTCGAGTTAGACCCGAAAGACGCAGACGCGTGGATTAACCTAGGGGATGCCTTTTATGATGAAAGAAATTTTAAAAAGGCAATAAAAGCATATCAGAAAGCAATTGATATTAATCCTTTTTTTTCCGAAGTATGGAATAATTTAGGTTTAGCGTTTAGTATGATACATAAATTTGAAGATGCAATAGAATGTTATCAAGAAGCGCTTAAAATCGAACCGGACGACGCAATTTCTTACTATAACATGGGATTTGCATATGAGGATTTAGAAGATTACGATAATGCGTTAAAATTTTACAGGATCGCACTAGAATATGAACCAAGCTACACAGATGTATGGAATAATATTGCTTTAATTTATAGAGAAAACGAACAATATGATGAAGCAATAGAATGCTACAAAAAAGCGATAAAAATCAACCCAGATGAGCAATTGTTATATAACAATATAGCCATCATCTATTACGATACCCAGAACTTCGATGAAGCCATAAAGTATTATAAAAAAGCTATTAATCTAGATCCCAACAATGCAGAATTATGGTTTGATTTAGGTGATGTTGCATATGAACAAAACGACTATGAATTGGCAATATCCTGTTATAAAAAAGCAACTGAGCTTAATCCTCAATTCATTGAAGCATGGAATAATTTGGGGTTATCCTACACATTTACGGAAGAATTTAAAAAATCTATCAAGTGCTATGAAGAAGCACTAAGTTTACAATCTGATGACCCAGTACTTTATGAAAATTTAGCGTTTAGTTATAGTGCTTTAAACGATTTTGATAATGCTATTTTATATTATCAAAACACTCTTAGAATCGATCCTGAGAACATCAACGCGCTTAAGAAATTAGGCCGAATTTATTGCGATGTGAGAAAAAATTATAAAGAAGCAATAGAACAATTTAATAAGATTGTCGCTTTGGATCCTTCTGAATTAGATTTTTGGGAATCCGCGGTACGTTGTCATGAAAAACTAGGAAATTTTGAAAAAGCAAAAGAATGGAATGAAAAAGGCTCCAAACTAAAAGCAAATGATTATTAATCGATTCTAGTTTTAAATTAACTAATGGATTCATTTAATGCTGACTTACACATCCACTCACCTCATTCAATTGCAGTATCTAAAAATCTTAATTTAGATACTATGGTAGAAACCTGTAAGAAAAAAGGGTTGGATATCCTTGGAACCGGAGATGTGTTGCAACCGGATTGGTTAAAGTATTTAGAAAAGAATTTGAAAAAAGACAATGTCGGAGCTTTCTCTTATAAGGATATTTACTTTATTTTACAAACTGAGATTGAAGACGAAAATTCGATTCACGAAGTGGTTTTTTTCCCCGATTTTTCAACCGTAAGAGAAGTCCAAAAAAAGATTAAACCATATTCAAAAAATATTTTGGGTGAATGGGGGGGTCGCCCAAGGGTAAATTTACCTCCTGCGGAATTAGTTGACATTATCACAGATTTTGGAGCAATAATAGGTCCTGCTCATGCTTTTACTCCATTTAAAGCAATTTTTCGACAAAATAAATATGCGACTCTCGAACAGTGCTATCAAGATGCTGTTAAAAAAGTGAAATTTTTAGAATTAGGACTCTCTGCTAATACAGATTTAGCTGATAAATTAGAATCTCTTAAAAATATATCTTTTTTAAGCAATAGCGATGCGCATTCTGAAAGTCCCCGTTCTTTAGGGAGAGAATTCAACAAAATCAAAATGGAAAACCCTTCGTTTGATGAGCTAGCCTTAGCCTTAGAAAGAAAAAATCAACGCAAAATTGAACTAAATGTAGGACTTCACCCGAAGCTAGGAAAATATTATAATATGTTCTGCAACAAATGTAGAAGAAGAGTAATATTCGTTAAATCAGAAAAAACTAAAGATACACTATTTAATGGATATACTATTTCAGAAGACTTCATAAAAATTTTATCAGAAAACCCCTTAAATGCGAAAAAAGAATACATAAACAATGTTTCCAAGGAGAAAATTACTTGTCCTGCTTGTAAAGAAAAAATTAATAAGAACATCAAAATTAAATTAGGAGTCAGTGAGAGAATAGATGTTATTTCTACCTCAATCGAACCAATACATCCAAATCATAGGCCTCCATACGTCAATGCGGTTCCTTTAATAGATATTATTCGCGCTGTTAAAAAAATTAAGAGTGCTACTAGTGTTACAGTTTTAAAATCATATGAGAAAATGTTAAATGAACTAGGCGCCGAATTTAATATTTTAATTGATACAGAAATTGAAGAAATCAAAAAATTTGACAAGAATATTGCCACAGTTATCGAAGCAATAAGAAAAGATAATGTTAAGTATACACCTGGTGGCGGTGGGACTTATGGGCAAATTCAACTCGAAATATAACTATCTAAAGAAGAATTTAAGTAGCTGTTAATAAGAAAAGCTAAGTATTGAAAAAATTTCAAAATTTGGCTATATTTCAAACTCTAAATTAAGATTTAAAAGTTCTCCACATTTAGAGCAAGTCATAAAATCAAAAATTTTAAATGCTACAACCATAAGTTCTAAATCTTTTCTAGGAAATCGATTTTTAAACTTTTTTTTATAATCTCCGGAGGGACAGCTAATAATCGCTCGTACATTAATAATGTCCTCCGTTTCTGAACTATCGAAAGCTTGTTCAGTTGCATTATTATTCATATCAATTTCCATTTTAATTAACCCCGAGCATATAAAACATGAAAATTCGGTCTTTTAAATTTATCTACTTCGAAATTTATCCTTTTTATCACGCGAACAAGTGGAAATTTGATGTATTTTCATTGTAATACTCATATAACACCTATATTAATAATATTAATTTTGATATGTATTATTAGCGTATTATATAGCTAATTACTCCATATTATGGTAATGATTAATGAACAACGATGAATTTGATCTAAGCGAAATTGTAAAATCTAGAGAATCTGTTAGAACTAGATTTAATGAGATAGCGCGTCAGAATGTTAAATTAAATAATGTGTCAAATCTAGATAACGACACTTATCTAGCGGATCTGCTAAAAGTTCTAAAAATTAAGTCTTTAGTTATTGGAGTCGGTGGAGCTGGGAATAACACCGTATCGAGAATGCACGATATTAACTCTGATTACATAGACACGCTAGCCATTAATACGGATGCTCACGATTTATATTACTCAAATTCTAGCCTGAAACTTTTAATCGGAAAAGAGATTTGCAACGGACTAGGGTCTGGTAACGATCCCAGCATCGGTAGTGCAGCTGCTGAGGAAGATGTAGAACGTCTTTCTCAAGTGTTAAATGCTGATGTAGTTTTCCTTACTTTTGGCTTGGGTGGTGGTACCGGTACTGGTGCAGCTCCTATTATTGCTAGGGAAGCCAAAAAAAATAATGCCACAGTTGTATCGTTTTGTTCAGTACCTTTTAAATCTGAAGGAGCGGAACGAAATTTAAGAGCAAGAAAAGGTCTAGAGGAACTTATGAAATATTCTGATACATTAATCCCTATACCAAATGATAATCTTCTCCGCTTTAACCAAAAATTACCTATTCTAGCAGGCTTTAAGATTATGGATGAAGTTTTAATCAGGTGTATTAAAGAAATAATTAATCTAATAAATAACTGTGGTTTGATTAATATTGATTACGCAGATGTTAGAAAAGTGTTAGAAAAAAAGGGAAATTACCCTTCTGGGCTAATTGGTATTACAGAATCGCTAGGCGAAGAAAAAGATTTAATAAAAAAGGCTAGACTAGCATTACACAATCCTCTTTTAGAACCGGACATAAAAAAAGTTGATAAATGCATAGTTTCTGTTTCTGGTGATCATCAATTATCGTTATCTAATATTGATAGGATTATTTCAACAATTTCAAGTGAAATCCCAGAGGATGCATCTCTTAAATTCGGAACTTCATTAAATCCAACCCTAGGATCGAAAATTAGGATTATGGCGTTAGGTCGAGGCCCAATCTCGCCATATGTTCAAGCGGCAATAGATGGGACTGAATTTCCACGCACTCACATAAGCCAGCTGTAAAAAATTTTTATGTAAAACGGGTATATAATAATCAAACTTTATCATTCATTAAACTTTTTTTAAAAAAAACCTTATTACTAATAACAATTGCGATTAGGTGAATCTATCATCGGAAAAAAAATGCCAGAAGAGGATTTAAAAAAAAAAATCCGAGATTTTTTAGATAAAAGAAAGATACTCGTACTTTGTACTTGTTCGGATAACACGCCTCGCGCAACACCTATGGATTTTTACATGGATAAGAAATCTAATGATTTTAATATATATGTAGGACCTGCTCCTGGGAGAAAGGTAAAAAACATCGAAGAAAATCCAAATGTCAGTATTGGAATATATACACCAATGGACACTGGTAAAATACAGGGCATGCAAATTACAGCATCCGGGAAAGAAAGACTGATCTTTTTAAGGGAAGGGGACAAAGATTTTGATGAAGTTCAAAAAATAGTGCGGGGAAGGAGAAAGCTCCTCTTGAAGATCATTCCAGAGAAAATCGAGTTACTAGATTATGATTTCATTAAAAAAGGGTATTCACGACTTCAATATTTAGAATTCCAGTAAATTTAAAATCTCGTAAAGTAAACCAAAGCGAAATTTCAACTTATCTCAAGGTAATAACTTAATATTACTTATCTAATTTTAAATTTAAGAAGTGAACATAAAGAGAGAAAAAAGAAATAATATTAGTTCTTAGATGTTATATTTTGAATGTTAATTTTTGGAACTACTTTTTTAACATCAGCTTTATTGCTTCATCAGCATCCATAAGTAACTCCATTGTGTATGTAACTCCTTCTACCGAAGCATAAAAACTAAATCTTTTAGAGAGAGCAGTAAAACCTTCAACAATTTTATCATCCGGGCAATCATATAGCGCGTAAGTTTTATGTCTATCATCAGTTACTTGTGCCGCCCAAGCTCCTACTTTCTTTAAATAATCAGGATAAGCTGGTTTATTTGAAGACGTATAGTTTTTTATTACTTCATTAATTTTATGAGGAGGGTATTTAGATATCATCATTATTTTAGCCATACAATTTTCACCATTTTAACTATTTTTTAATTTTGGATTAGATTTGATAAGTTTTAAGATGAGATTTCTTTATAAAAACTTTTACAATTTAGTTAAAAATAATCTCTAAAATTTTATAATACCACCTTTCAAATTTGATTTCCTTAATTTAGAAGAAAAGATTTTAGGAAATCATTAATTGTACTAATTAAATATCAGATGATCATCAACACCAAGCTTTTGATTAATATGTTATCCGATGAAGATAGAAAGCAATTAAAAGGTGCTAATAACGATAAAGAGCTTAAAAAAATATTCAAATTAATCGCATCAAATAATCCCTACGAATTTTTTCCAACCGAGGAACTGAAACATTTAGGTTACATTAGAAGGCAATGTGAATGTTGCGGTGTTTATTTCTGGACCACCATCAATGAAAGAAAGGTATGTGGAGATCCTGTTTGTTCTGGGGGATTTCAAGTCACTATTAATAATCCTGCGAAAGTAAAGCTCTCCTATATTGGTGTATGGAAAAAAATTGTTGAGATACTAGAGCCTCGGGGGTATGTCCCTATTAAAAGATACCCATGCGTAGCAAGATGGAACCCTACTTCAGAATTCACTATAGCATCAATTTCTGCTTTTCAACCTTATGTTATTACGGGTGAAGTTGAACCACCTGCAAAAAAATTAATAATACCTCAATTCTGTTTAAGATTTAATGATATTGAAAATGTAGGATTGACCGGTTCACACAACACAGGTTTTGTAATGGTAGGACAGCATGTTTTCGTGTCACCTGAAGAGTGGAATCAAGGAGAACTCTTTTTAGATATTCATGCTTTTATCCACGAAGGTGTAGGTTTACCAAAGGAAGAAATCACGATTCACGAAGACAGCTGGGCAGGAGGTGGCTCCTTTGGATGTAGTCTTGAATTTTTTAGTCGAGGAGTCGAATTGTTCAATCAAGTGTATACTATGTTTGAGCAAACTCCAGATGGCCCTCGAGAATTGAGTTTAAAAGTGTTAGATATGGGGTTAGGTCAAGAACGTGTAGCATGGTTCTCCCAAGGAACTCCAAACATTTACGAAGCAACATTTCCATATGTGATCTCTAAGTTAAAAGACATTACCAACGTTAAAACACATTTTGAGTTATATAAAGATTTTTCACGGTATTCAGCTTATTTAAACATAGATGAAGTAGACGACATGGATGCAGCCTGGGAGAAAGTAGGAACAGAGCTTAATATAGATGTAAATGAGTTGAAAGAAAAGATTTTACCTATGACTGCGATATATTCTATTGCTGACCATGCTAGAACTTTATTATTTGCAATAAACGATGGAAAACTACCTTCAAATGTTGGGGGAGGATACAACCTAAGAGTTATATTAAGACGCGCTTTAAGTTTTATCGATAAATTTGGTTGGGATATCGAAATTTCTGATGTTTGCAATTGGCATGCGAAAGAACTGAAAGAACTATTTCCGGAAGTTTCTGAACGGTTAGTTGAAATAAAGAAGATTTTAAGTGTTGAAAAAGAGAAGTTTTATACTACAAAACGAAAAGCGAGTAAAATGCTAGAAAAATTACTTGCTGAAGGAGATATTTCTACCGAAACTTTGATAGAAATTTATGATTCAAGAGGCATAAATCCAGAGATGGTTAAAGAAACGGCGACAAAATTTGGCAAAAAAATCAAAATTCCTGACAATTTTTATAGTCTAGTAGTAGAAAGACACGAAAATAGAGAAAAAATCGACGCTATATTAGACGAAATCAAGTTAGACTTAAATAATGTTTTAGAAACCAAATCTCTTTACTATTACAATTATACTGAGACATCTAACAATGCTAAAGTATTAAAACTAGTTGGAAATAATGTAATCCTTGATCAATCCGTTGTTTATCCAACATCCGGTGGGCAGGAACATGATGTTGGAACTATTAATGGTCAAAAATTCAATAA
>DATKTW010000116.1:0-12510 GCA_035530895.1 Candidatus Nanopelagicaceae bacterium | reverse complement strand
CAGCATTTAATCCTATGTAGATCGCAAGTGTTATAAAAAAAGTTTTTATAAAATTCATTTTGTTCAAGTCCTTTTTTTTTATTTTATGTTTTAAGATTTCTTTATCTATCTAATGTATATAATCTTATATAAATATTTTAGAGCATTTAATTAAAAGTATTATAATATCATAATAGTAATTAGATCTAACTAAATAAATTAAAAAAAAAGATTTTTAGAATTTTGAATATTCAGAATTCTTTTCAAAAAACTCCTTGAACAACTTTCCGTTTTCAGCATACCCACTAGACGTTTTTGCTCCTTCCATCTTACCAGTTTGAGGTAATTGCTTCTTAACTACTGCTGGGACGCCTACGGCCAAATTTCTTTGGGGTATTTCCTTACCTATCAACACACCACCCGCTCCTATAACGGCACCATCACCCATCTTGGACCTATGTAATACATTAGCGCCTATTCCAACCAAACACCCATTTCCAATCGTGCACGGCCCATGAATCATAGCGTGATGACCAATGATACAATCATTGCCTATGTTTACTGTAGAACCCATTTCATTATGAATAGTTACATTTTCTTGAATGCTGGTGTTGGCACCGATAATTATTGTTCCCCAATCTCCCCTTAAAACAGCTCCGAACCAGATATTGCTTCTTTCTCCAATTGTAACATCTCCTATTATAACTGCTGTTGGAGCGATGTAGGCAGTTTCATGGATTTGAGGTTTCTTTCCCGTCCTTGGAGATGGTATTATAATTGTCATGAAATTAAGAAGTATGGATGAAATTTTAAACTTATTGAATAAAAAAAATTAATTAAAGCAAGCTAATTCAGTAAATTAGCATCTTCTAATATTTTTTTATGATCAAATGCTAATTCAATGTCCTTAAGCTGGTTTTTAGGTAAAAGTTCTACCTTTTTAGAATCATCACCGCTTCTCATTTTTGTGATATCTCCAATAATTGAACACTTATAAGCTGTAGAATGTATATCGCCCCGGGGATCTCGTCCCTCTTCAGTGTATAAGCCAATTTTATGTAGGATTTTCACATCTAAATTAGTTTCTTCTTTGACTTCTCTTACTAACGCTTTAATTGGACTCTCTCCCTTTTCTATAAAGCCTCCAGGTAATGCATAATAGTCTTGAAAGGGAGGATATTTTCTTTTTATTAAAATTACATTTCCTGCGTTATCCTCAATTACAGCGTCAACTGTTTTTCCAATTTCAGCCTTCTTATTTTGTATTCGATTGTTCAGGTAATATCCTATTGTTGCTACCAGTATTCCTATAATTATGATTGCTATCGAACCATTTAATATGGATGTAAATAGATTTTCCTCTTGTAAATTTAGCCATATCATAATAACACCCACTAAATCGGCTAAGATTCCTGCTCCAAAAAGTAAATTTAATAAATTTAATCCTCTTTCAGTTCTTTCTTGGTTTTCGTCGCTCTTTTTATGATATAAATCTTGCATTACGTCATAAATTGAATTAAACTTATGATTTATTCGTTCTACGATATTCTCTATTTCAAATTCGGTTAATAGATGTTTCAATACGCTCGTGTAGTGTTGTCTTCTATTATAATCTAGCTCGTTATATATTGCGCTAAGAGTAGTTTGAATCATTCCTCTTAATAATCTTAAGTTTCTAATTTTTTGTTCTATTATTTTTAATCCTTGAAATGCTTGTGATTGTGTTTTTAGAAACAATAAGTCTAACGATTCGTTTATTGAGCGTAAAACAAACAATACAGCTCTAAGTTTTGGCGTAGGATCTATAACATATTGTTTCATGTAGGATTTAAAGAATTTTTCATAATTTTCCTCAGCCATGTAAATAAAACCAGAGTTTCTTCTTAAGAAGTGTAGCTCTGAAAGCCGATTGGATAAATTATTTTCAATTCTCTTGTTAAGTAATGTTTCAGAATAATCTTCCCATTGTCCTGAATAGATTTCAGTCCAGTAAGCAATTACTTTCTTATATTTTTCGATATTATCGGGATTCCAGACGATATTATTTGGTTCGCTTTCGTTAGAAGTTATAAACACATAAATAGGGCTTTCAGTATCAAAATGAATGCCTTCATTTCCAGACTTATAGTTATAATCTTTAAGGATATTTAGAACAAGAAAGGGAACTTGTTGTATTATAAGGGGTTTTAACGATTTTTTACTCGACGGATCGTCTTTATAGTGTTCAACTTCAAATTGGAAATATCCTAAGGTATTAAAGCCTCTCTCAGAATTTTCATCCTTATAGAGGAAATTAGATAAACATTTAACCCAACTGCATTTAATAGAAATATGTTTTATTAGTTCCAAGATATCAGTTTTAAGATCTTTTCGATATATATCTTTTTCCTCTAAATTTTTAAACTTAGTTTTGATAAGATCCTCGATTTCCTTACTTTTTGCCTCTGCGTTAATATTAGCGCTGTTTATGAAAGCACTAACGTACCAAAACTCCTCTTTATAAATAAATTGTAAGGGTTCATTCAATGTATTCCACTTTATAATTATTATAAATTCAATTAAATTATATTAAATATTAATTACTTTTGATTATTTAAGAACTTCATAATATATATTGAAGAAAATGTCAGTCACACAGATACAAGAAGAAATTTTAAAACTTAAAAAAGAAACGGGGACAACAATTTTAGCTCACTATTACCAACCTATAGAAATCCAAGAGATTGCAGATCATTTAGGTGATACTTTAGGCTTATCCCGGCTTGCGAATAAAGCAGACACAGATTACATTATATTTGCTGGTGTAGATTTTATGGCAGAGACAGCTTCAATTTTAAATCAAAATAAAAAAGTTCTGATACCAAATCCCGAGTCAAGTTGCCCAATGGCAGCTTATTTAACAGCGGATAAAGTAAAAGAGTTCAGATTAAACAATCCCAATTTACCAGTAGTAGTTTATGTTAACTCTACAGCAGCAGTTAAAGCGGAATCAGACATCTGCTGTACCTCTTCAAACGCAGTTAAAATTGTAAAGCGAATCAGTTCAGAATTCAATACAAAAGCAGTATTATTTGGACCCGATGCGAATTTAGCAGATTATGCCGAGCAAAAATCAGGAATCAAATGCATTAAAATGCCCGAAGAAGGAAATTGCTACGTGCATTCTCAATTAACTATTGAAGATATGGAGAAAATCAGAATTGCTTATCCTAAGGGTAAAATATTAGTTCACCCAGAATGTATTAGAGAAGTCAGAGAATTAGCAGAATTTGTAGGTTCTACAACCCAATTGTATAACCGAGTAAAAAATAGTACTACATCGGAAAATGAGTTTTGTATCGGAACAGAAAAAGGTTTAATGGAGAGGATGGCAAAAGACTTCCCTAATAAGAATTTCCACCTTATTAGTGAGAAACTTCTATGTTATAATATGAAAAAGAACACTATAGAACTATTGAGATACGTGCTCGATCATTTAGATGATCCGATGTTTGAGGTAAAAGTTCCTTCTGAAATTGCAAAAAAAGCATTAATCCCAATCAAAAGAATGCTGGATTATTCCTAGTTTGATAATATTATAATAATTTAGAAAGAGAAGAAGTTATTTTTGAAAAATGTTACTCGAATTATAATTTAACCGATATAATAATTGGAATTTCTTGCTATGCAAAATTTTAAGATCTATAAGAACAAGTAACCTGACTTACTTATGTAGAATGACCATTTCAACCGCGCTAAATAATTAATTTAAGCAAGTCCTAAAAATTTTGTTATTCTTAATTGTTTTTTATCATCAAGATAACTCAAGAAGCTTCTGGTAGGATTACCGGACCACAAGGCAGTTTTAGAGTTTTTCTGCTCATACCTGTTGATGTCTTTAAGATCAAAGTTAAAATTAATCATCTGAGCTCTAACACTTAACAACCATTTAACAAAATTTTTATATAATCTATTATTAGCTCTCGCTCTTGAGGAGTAGTTTTTTTCGTAATATTGGACTTCTTCATTATTATAATCGGTGTAATACCTGAAATTCTGTCCCATCCAAAAATATCTCATAACTGAATCTGAAATAGCTCCAATTCTACAACCTGTTAATTTAACTATCTTTAAGTGGGATAACTCATTCAAACTTTCCGGTATCTCTTTAATATTAATATTTCCAGACAGATCTAGCAACTCTAAGTTTTTAAGTTCTTCAATTCCTTCAATTTTCTCAATATAGTTATTTTTTAATATCAGCTTCTTTAAATTCTCTAAGCGATCTAAACCTTTTATTTTAGTAATTCTATTATTGCTTAGATCTAGATGTTCTATTTTTGCTTCGATTTCTTCTAAACCTTTAATATCTACGGCATCTTCAATCATTTTATTACGGAGATTTAGAAAATTATTTTGCAGAATTCCAATTAATTTGTCTTTGTATGTAAGCAATTTATAATCTAAATTCTCATAATTTACTAAAGCCTTGTTCAGAAATTTAAGGATAGGAAAACTTCTATTGTTTTTATATCGACTATAAATAATTTCAACGAATGCCTGTTTTAAGTCATCAGGAATGTTTTCTATTGATTTAATTAAGAGTAAATACTTGAAGGAGAACCGAAAATTATGCATAAACTTCGAAACTTGTAATTTGATTTCTTTCTCAGATTCTGGATCGTTAAGTGTTTTTAATAGTGTTGAAATTTTTTTTGAAAATTCTTTTATACTAGGAAAATCGATGTCAATTAGGATACTTTCAAATTCATCTTCAGTTAAATAATGTAAATAACCGTTTTGAGTTAAAAAGCTAACTACAGTTGGATGTCCAGTAGCATACCTCATAGCTATTTCTTCTTTAAATTTTCTTTTAGCTATCAGATCTCCAGCATCACAAAGTGCTTTCAATAAGGGAAATGCTAAATTACGATGAAGAATTCGAGTATCATAATCATTATCAACCCAAGCTTGAAGATTAGAGCAATGACCCCAAAATTCTGTTTCCGGAGGGACTAATCTATGATTTCGCTCCATCTTACGACTCAATTTCACAGCTGCTTCGTCAATTGATCGGATTTCGTCGTATTTTTCAACTCGATCTACTGAAATATCTAATAGTAAATACATGCATTGCCTAAAAGGACGATTATTAACATAGATGATGGTTCTTCCCCCCTCCAACTTCAAAGTTAAAAAATCGTTAATTTTAAAATCTTTAATAGTAGTGTGTTCTAACATAATAAAATGGAATTAATTATATGGCAATAGAATGGATGGATTTAATGTCTAACTGACAATACAAATCAGTTACTAAAAATCCCAGTTTTTTTTAATTTTTAAATGATAACAGTCTGCAATAAAATTAGATTATTATTAGTGTATTTGTTGCACTTATGTTCTTTTTCTCAATGGAGTAGAACACTCTGGGCACTCAACCCAACTTGATTTTACATAGTAATTGCAATTTGGATTAGGACATTCAATTTCTTTTTCTTCTTCAATAGATGCTATTTTGTAAGCTACACTCAACTCGCTTGCTGCCTCAATATCTTCTAGTAATTCAAACTCTTGAAAATTTAAACCGCACCTAATACAAATATTAGATAAATCATTTTTTAACACGGTTTTACCACATTTTGGACAGAAACCCCGTAGTAACTTTAAACTTTGAACTAATTCGGTTTCCTCAGATTCTGAGATTGAAACTAGATTTAAATCTTCATACCGCTCAGAATCATTTATAATATTATATAAAGAGTTCTTTCCACCTTCTGCTTTTAACAGTTTTTTAGACTGTAACGCAATATCCATCAGGGATGTTCTTGGAATACCCATCTCTAGAGCATATTTAATTATCATTTTCTCAACCAGCATTTCAAATGGCTCTTTTATTCCGCTGATCCCTTGAGATTCGTTCATATCCCATATTAATTCCATTTCTAATAATTTCTCAGTAATATCTTCAGCTAATTTATCTAAATCTAGATCAGAGATCATTTTTTCTTCAGCTATGCTTAACTCAACTATCTCGTTTATCAAATTATCTTTAATTAATCGTATAGCCGTAACACCTAGCACATCTTCTCTGTGAAAAAAGAATTTATCCTCACCCCGACTAAACATATATAATCCTAAATCGCTGGATAAAAGGCGATCTACATAAAAATCTATTCTTAATTTCTTTACATTATAGTGTTTACAAAATTCTGTAATTTCAAACTTAAAATCTCTTGTTAGAACAGAATTATTGTAGATATAAAAGAGCGTAAGATATAAATCACGATTTTGTTCTATAAGAAAATAATTTTCACCCATATTAATGATGTTTCGAGTGATATCTGTTATTATGGATTCAGCAACGCTAATTTCTTTGTAAAAGTTTTTTAATTCAGAAAGGTTCGAAATAAGATCATTAATTTCGCTAAAATAAATTGATTCATCATTACTAATGTAATCCTTACCAAGCTTTTCAGTGCCTAAATCTGTTATAAAGTAACGCTGTTCTTGTATGTTCTTTGAAGGATTTTTATAAATTTTTTTTTCAATATTATTTTTAGAGACATGGAACTTTATATACTTAGATACAGTAGATCTACTCAAACCAGAATATTCTATAATATTCGTGAATCGTAAAGCTCCTAAATTCCTTAATAAATAAAGAATCCGTAAATCATTTTGATCAATTTTTTTTATTTCTGATAAAACTTTTTCCTTTACTTTAGCACTTACCACGAATTTAGACATAAACATAAAAAAGAAATTTAGAATTTATACTTTTGGTTATACTTATACTTTAGTTTTATCTAGGTTGACTTTAAGGAATTATGAATCTGGAGCTTGTTTTATCTAAAAATGCATTCTTAACTAGCTAAACTTCAATTTAATTAAAAATACCTTTGTTTTTAATTAAAAATCTTCACTTTATAATAGTAATAATTAGATTACATTAAAAAAAAAAGTAAAAAAGGATGTGAAAAGTCACGACCCAATATCGCTTCAGATTAACTGGTGTTCCACCAGACCAAGCTATTAAATTAATTGAAGTAGATCCTAACCAATCTATTGCAGAAATTAAAAAAACTGTTCAACGGGAATATAAACTTAATCCTATTCTTGCTATTCAATTTATCTTTAAAGGAAAAGTACTTCCTGACCAGCTAAAGTTCGCTAAAATAGGAATTCATCCAAAAAAGGATGTTATTACCGTAATGGCTACGCAGGCTGGCGGATAAAATATAAGTTTTAAATAATTTTTTCTCTTTCTATTTTATTTTGCTAAATTTTTTAACTTTCTACAAATGAATACTAATTATGGGTTATATAACCAAAGTAGCTATTCAGAAAATTAAAAATGAGGATGTGAAAACATCTGTTTTTTCAGCACTTGAACTTATTAGTGCTCAACAATTAATGCAAAAAGATAACATGGTAGTGTTATTAAAACCGAATATCTTAATGGGTAAACCAGCTGAGAGAGCAGTTAATACTCATCCAGAAGTTGTTCGAGCTGTGATTCAATGGGTAAAAAAATTCAATCCATCAAAAATTTATGTAAGTGATTCAGCTGGGGGTCAAAAACCAGGGATTACAGAAACAGCCATGAAAGAGAGTGGTATTCAGGATATTTGCGAAGAAGAAGGAGCAATCTGTGTTCCTTTTGAAAAAACTGAGCGTGAAATTTATGAAGTCAAAGATGCTCTTGAATTGAAAGAAATATCGAGTTCTCGATTGATTAGAGAAGCAGATTTGATCATTAACATTCCTAAAATTAAAACCCATTCGCAATGCACCTTAACATGCTGTATTAAAAATATGTTTGGCACCGTGCTTCTGGCAAATAAAACAAAAACCCATGCTCAAACAGCAATCTTGGAGCGGTTTTGTTCGGCATTAGTAGATATCTATTCAATTTCTAAACCGCAATTAACTGTTATAGATGGGTACTACTGTCAAGAAGGTCAAGGTCCCTCTAGCGGCGATGTGGTTAAATTAGATATAATTTTAGCCGGATATGATGGCGTTGCTCTGGACACTACTGTATGTAAAATAATTGGATTTGAACCAGGGGAAATATTGTATTTAAAAAAAGCTGAAGAAAAGAAATTGGGAACGACTAACTTAGAAGAAGTAGAAATTTTAGGAGAAACAATTGAATCTGTTTTTCACCAGTTCAAGCGCCCAAAACTTCGACCAATATCAATGCCTTTACCAAAGTGGTTGGCAGATTATATTGGAAAAACTATATTTAAGGCATCAGTAAAGTTCAATAGAGAAAAGTGCAAATTATGCTCCACTTGCTGGACAAATTGCCCAGTTGATGCGATCACTCCGCCTAAAGAGTTAAAGAAAGGAAATATTCCAAAATGGGATAAAAAAAAGTGTATCACTTGTTTCTGTTGCGTAGAATTATGTCCCCATGAGGCAGTCAAATTTAAAATTAATTATGTAAAAAACGCTCTATTCTCATGGATGGGCTTAGGTTGTATCGCATTCTTAGTAATAATAATAATGTTAGTTTTATGGATTCTAAACTAACAATGATTGGTATCTATTCTTAAGCTTGGTTCTCAATCTAGTTTTAAAAATTAATTTACTACTTAAAAATCTTATAAAGCTTTGAGATTAATATATCATATCATTAAAAAAATGTTAAATATTGAAATAAAATGAAGTTCACTATATTAAATGGGAGCCCTAAAGGCGCTGAAAGCGTCACCATGCAGTATATCTTGTACATTAAGAAAAAACATCCGGATCACGAATATAATATCATAAACATCGCACAAACAATAAAAAAAATAGAAAATGAGGAAAAGAGATTCGAAGACATTATCTCACAGGTAAAAGAATCAGATGGTGTAATATGGGGTTTCCCCTTATACGTAATGTTAGTTTGCTCCCAATATAAGCGGTTTATTGAATTGATTTTTGAAAGAAATGCTGAAGCCGCATTCGAAAATAAGTATACTTTTGTCTTATCAACATCTATTCATTTCTACGATCATACAGCCCAGAATTATATGCATAGTATTTGCGATGATTTAAAAATGAAGTATGTAGGTAATTATCCCGCAGACAGTTGGGATCTTCTTTACCCAAAGCGACGAGCAAGATGGCTTTTATTCGTTGAGGAATTTATAAAACATATTGAAAATAAATATCCTACTTCAAAACACTACGCTCCTTTAAATATAAGAGCCTTTAAATATACTCCTGGCAAAATTCTAGATGATTCAAAGAAAATCGATACACATGGTAAAAAAATTCTTGTTCTTAGTGATGAAACTAACGAAAACACCAATTTAGGAAAGATGATAAAAAGGTTTAAAGATTCTTTTTCGAGTGAGATCGAAATCATAAACTTATATGACATCGATATTAAAGGGGGATGTATTTCGTGTCTGCAATGTGGTTACGATCATAAATGCTCCTATTTGGGAAAGGATGGCTTTATCGAATTCTGGGAAAATGTAGTAATGACTTCGGATATTCTTGTTTTTGCTGGCGTAATTAAAGATAGATATCTTTCATCAAGATGGAAGATGGTTCAAGATCGGGCTTTCTATATGACTCACACACCAACTCTATTAGGAAAACAGATGGGTTACATTATTTCTGGCCCTTCTAATCAAATTCCAAATCTTGCTCAAATGTTTCAAGCTCACGTAGAAATTCAAGATTCAAATTTTGTGGATATTATTAGTGATGAATTTGGGACTTCAGAAGACATAGATGCCTTACTCCACGATTTTGCTAGGAGATTAGTTACGTACTCTAATGTAGATTATATCAAGCCAATAACCTTTTTGGGAGAAGGAGGTAAAAAAATATTTCGAGATGATATCTATGGGAGAAATCGATTTGTATTTTTAGCCGATCACGAATATTACGAGAAACATGGTTTTTATGACACTTTCCCGCAAAATGACGAACGCGCAAAAAAATTGAATGAAAAATTGATTCCATTAATGAGAATAGATAAGGTTAGGAATAAAATCAACATGAAGCAAGAATTTCTTCGCCCATTCATGAAGGTAACTGAAGATCCAAATAAATAAAAAATATAGATTTAGAAGGTATGACAATGGCATGGGGTGGCTCGTTAAATAAAGAGGGTTCTGATCACATAAGAAACATAAGAGAAGCTGATAAGGTTGTAAAATTTCTTGAAAGATTAAAACAAGAACTAAATGACGAGGAAAAACAAATTTTTTCAAATACAATAAATATTATCGTAAACCATTACACTAAAGAGTCTTAGAATGAATCTTAAACCTTAAATTGAGTCAATTATTTTTTTAATTATTTCTATAAGTCTATCTGCTTCTGTTTTTAATGTTTTAGTTAAATTTATTTCAAAAAAAGGTAGATCAATGTTATTTGATCGCTCCTCGAGAGTGAAAACATCTTGTTTGTAAAGTTTTAGTTCTTTAAAACCCTCAAGACTTTCAGGAACAAATCCAATCATAAAGACATTTAATTCTGGTAATTTTTCAACAATTAAATCAATTACTATGTGTACAGGAATAGTATGTGTAGATATTGGCACATATTCCTTAATGCTTTCACGTTCCAATATCGTAACCATTCCAGGGGGCTTAATTACAGTACAGGTGTCTATAAGGATTAGATAAGTTGGTTTAAAAGTTACGACATCATCAATTCGAGCCATGGGATCTGTTCCAGCGTTTATGAATAGAATTTTTTTGCTTGAATAATCTAAAAGTTCACTGATAATGTAAGGTCCAACGCCGTCATCGCTTAATTTCTCCTCTCCAATCCCCATAAAAACTATGTTTTTAACGCCTATAAGTCTTTTCAAGAGTTTTTCATATAAATTTTCCATGGCTAGGTGATAAATTGTATAACTGAACATTAATTTTTGCATTTCTATGAAAAAAAATATAAGAATAAATTTTAGTTAAATTTTTTTTTTACTCTACTATTTTTTTATTATGTTATTAAAAGGGAAAACCATAGTAATCACAGGATCGGGAAGAGGTATAGGAAAATCTGTAGCTATCGCTTGTGCAAAAGAAGGTGCAAACCTTGGTCTTACTGCAAGAACTATTGATGAATTAAATGAAGTTAAAGATGAGATTATTAATTTAGGTACTGGAGTAAAGGTATCAGTTAAAACCTCAGATGTGACTAAATATGAAGAAATTGAAGACGCATTTAAGGTATTTCATAAGGATTTAGGAGAATTTAACGGAGTAATTGCCAACGCAGGATATTCAAGGATGTGGGATAGCCATGAATTTGATAGTAATAAATTTTCTGAGATACTGACTATCAATGTATCAGGTGTATTTTTTGCTTTTAAAGCAGCTTATCCTTATCTTAAGAAAGATGATAAGAATAATAAATCAAGATTCATTATCACTGGAAGTGCAGCGTTTACGAATCCTATGCCAAAGCTTGCTGCCTACACCGCAAGTAAATATGCCGTAGTAGGCTTACAAAATGCATTAGCATTAGAATATAAAAAAGAAAATATTAATTTTAACATGGTTCTACCTACTCAAGTAGATACACGTATGCTGAGAGGAAGTAAGGCAGGAGATGGAAAAAAACCTCCAAATGTCATGAACCCTCAGGAGCTTAACGACTATTACTTATTTCTTCTGAGCGATAAAGCAAATAAAACTGATAACGCACTAATTTTCACTAACGATTTTAACGAAGTAAAAAATCTATTATCTAGGACTCCTCTCGTAAAACGAAAAAATTGGGAAGTTTTTAAACCATACTTAGAAGAAAATGCTCCCAAAATCTATTCTAACGTTAGAAAACTTGGAAAATTAGTAGAATTTCTAATAAATTCGACTGAATGATTAGCTCAATAAATCTTACATCAACAATTGAAGTTTATTCCATTTTATGCGTTAAATTCATTAATTATTAACTGCTAGGTTATAATAGAATATGAATGAAACACCAAATGAAAAGGTCGAAAAAGTACAGTTCGAGGGAGTAATTGACCAAGGAAAGGTTATTATTACTGACAAGGATTGTATTGAAGAGTTTTATAGAAATTCATATATTGGGACGCTCGAAAAGAATAGCGAGGGTGGAGAAATTTTAGTTTTAGGACCTTTAGAAGTTCTATTATTATGTGAACGAAATCGGATTTTATTGTACAAAAATAATGATAAGAATAATGTTCTATACGATTTTGAGGGTTTACTAACATATTTCACGGAATATGATGATAATTTATGGCGAAAGTACATTATTTACATGGATTTGCGAAAAAGAGGATATATCGTAAGAAATGGATATGGAGAAGGGATAGATTTTCTGGTGTACAAACGTGGGGCTGATTTTGAAAAAGATTCCGCTAAATTCTTGATATATCCCATATTTGAGGGTTATCCTATAGATTTAAGGGAATTGGATAAAATGTCTCGCGTAGCTATGAGCTCTCGCAAGGACCTCATTGTAGCTACCGTCGATAGGCTAAGTAAACCAATATATTATAGCGTGAATAAGTTTGAAATTATGAATAAAGTAGAGAAAAACGAAGACTGAAATGTCAAACAAATA
>DATKTW010000115.1:0-9082 GCA_035530895.1 Candidatus Nanopelagicaceae bacterium | reverse complement strand
TTAATAATGCTTTTTTCTCTCCCTTATCTTACCATTTAAACCTAAGATAACTTCTCTCATTTCATCTAACGCTTTTTCTGCTAATTCTTCTCCGTTCTCAACATTAAAAGCTGTTATAGAAAGTTCAACTTCTAATGAGAGTCCGATTCTTGGATGAGTTTTAATCCAAAGCTGGGGGTTTTTATGTTCGATTCTAGTAACATAAGGTGCTATCTGCGACTCTCCAATACCCATAAAAAACAAGCCTTTCTCAACAAACTTTCCTCTTTTTTCTTTTAAGATTGGTTTTACAACATTTTGGAAGATTGCTTTCATTTCAGATGGAACACCTGGGAGTACAAAAATAGTAGTATCTCCTTCTGTTAATTTAACTCCTGGAGCAGTTCCTCTGATATTTGGTAAGGGTATTGATCCTTGAGGAAGATAGCTCATCTTCTCTCTTTCTTTCGTCATCCCTTCAAGCTTTAAAATTCCTCTTTTGTAAGCATATTCGTAAGTTTTCTCTATAGACTTATATGCATGTTGGTTAATTTCCAATTCTCGATTTAAACCTTTTGCTACTCCAGCTAATGTCATATCATCAAAAGTTGGTCCAAGGCCCCCTGTTGTAATTATGATGTCAAGTTTGCGTTCTAAAGTAATTTGTAGAGTTGTTGAAATAACCTCAATATCGTCTTCAATAGCAGTGATCCTTTTAAGCCTATGACCATATTTAGCAATTCTTTTAGCTAACCAATTTGAATTAGTATCTTGAGTTTTTCCAATAAGTATTTCATTCCCGATGACTAAAATTTCAACTTCCATTTTTCACTATCTACGAACTATTTAATATTATTAACTAGGAATCTCTTAATGTTCAAAGGAATTTTAAATTATTCTTAATATCATAATATAATCAATAATTTTTATAAAAAGTTTTGAATACGGAACAATGACGATTGAAATAGACGATAGTGGGACCGGAGATTTAGTTGGAAATGCATTTATTGGTTTTTATCGAAAAGATACTAAAAAAACGATTTTTAAAACTCTCCCCATAAACCTGTTTAAAGGAGAAAACTGGGAAAATAAAATGCCAGTAAAAAGAACTGTTGATTTAGTAAAAGAGGGCTTAAAGGAGCTAAACTTCGATAAAAATAAAGAAAAAGTTCTACTATGCCGTGGAAATATATTTGATGATGTAAGAGCGTATTTCATTGAAGAAGGCATATTTTACGAAGATGCTATTATTGAAGGAAAACTTCAAGATGCAGTTGAACTGAAATATGTGCATCATTTACGGAACGATTTAGGAATTAGGTCAAAGAAATTAACAACTAAAAGCGGCGCAAAGAGATATTTTGTTCTTTTTAATTGGATCTCGTACGACTTCTATAAAAGAGAAAAGTACGTTAAATCTGGATTCAAAAAATGGAATACCGTGTGGCGGGAACGAGCAATTGAAAAGTACGAAGAAATTAAATATAATAGAAATCAAAATAACCGAAATTAAGAGTAAATTGTGAAGATCGTTGTATTTGCTCCTCACCCAGATGATGAAATATACGGAACGGGAGGATCAATATTAAAATGGATGAAAGAAGGTCATAATATCCATATAGTTTACGTAACAGATAATCGTGCTTTAATCACATGGGGAAAAAAGAATAATCAAATTTTGATAGAAGAAGCACAGGATTATATTAATTTAAGCGAAGATCAGATTGGTGAAATCGGACTTAAAGAAGCTAAATCAGTTGCTAAAGCTTTTGGTTTTCCGAATGACAAGGTTCATTTGTTTGAATTCCACGATCAAGATGCTTTGAATCAAATGAGCAGAGGAATAACTCTTGCTAAAACGATTATCTACGATGCAGATCGGATAGTAATACCCAGTGATAATAATAATCATCCAGATCATCAAGCAACACATACCATTGCTAAAGAAGCGGCCATAGAACTAAACCTTGTAAACACCGAATTTTACGTGTACGCGATTTACAATGTAATGAAAGCTCCTATGGAAAAACAAGTAAAAATTCGCATAGCAGAATACCGTGATCAAATTTATAATATAATGGCTCTTTATAAAACTCAATTAGTTCTTAAAGATACAAGAATGGGGTGGCTTACCTTGAAAAGAAAGAGATCTGAGAGATTTGGTGTTTTCAATTTAAGTAATGCTGGAAAATTCTATAACTTCTGAAAATAGAAACATACGCTATTTTAAATCAGTACCACAAGTGGGGCATTTCCTAGATTTAAAAGATATTTCACTCCCACAAGCGAAACAAATAATATTTGATTTATCGCTGGGCGAATCTGGCTCAATTCTTTTTTGTAGTAGTAAATCCTTCTCTTCCTGTTTAAAAATGTCCATATTGTGATCTTGACTTATGAGCTTTTTAACATATTCTTCATCGTGAGGAGTTATAATTTTAAATTCTTCTGTCGTTTCAATTTCCTTGAATCCAATAGGTAGATTTTTAATATCACTATTTTTCACAACTTTAACTTCGTTACTATCATCCTGAGTAATAATTGTCTCAGATTCAATCGAGTTTTCGGATATTGAATTTGGCACTGATTTGACTTTGGTCTCGCTTATAGTAGGTTTTGTTTCAATTTCTGAAACCATATTTTGATAAATGGGCTTCTGCTCTATATGTTGAGCTACTCTTCTCTGACTTATAAGTTTTTGTTTGAGGTTTTTAATATGTTCTATCATCTGTTTAGTCTTATCAATAAGCATTGATTTGTAAGAAAATTCGAGATTTGGCGTTTTAGATACTCTTAAAGTCATCTCGCTAATTTCTAACCATAAATCGACAGCTTCTTGATATTTATGAATTTTTTCGAGCCCATTTGCTTTCGCAACTTTATAACTAAGTTCCTTGTTGAATTTTGCGATATCCATTTCGAAACCTCTTGTTTTCTTAATTATTCCTCAATATTATCAAATAAATCCAACTATTTATAATTGTTAATATGAGGATATGTATAAAAATTAATAATCGGAATTTTTATTTGTTTATTAAAGCAATAACTTTCATCATCAATTTATGTCGCTTAGACCTTTTTCGTCTGGAGAACTCGTAAATTTAAAAGAGGCAATCGAGAAAAATGGATTCAAGATAGACGGTACTATAGAAAATTATTTTAGATACAGTGTAAAAAAGGATAAATTTATTTTATTCACGATTAAATTTCCTGTGTCGCTGCCTTTAAGACTAAATTTTCCGTTTGAAATAGTAAGTTTCCGAATATGCCTTGCTTTTAAATTGTGGGATTTGAATCAAAATACAGACAGAGTAATTATATTCCTCGTGAAAATGCTTAGAGATTTAGCACTTCAGATTTCACTGGAACACAATTTTCCCATCAAGGGTAAGGAGATACTCCTCCTTGAATTGTTGAATAAACTAATACCTGAAACAATCACTGAAGAAAACGATAGCAGATGGTTAAACCGTGTACGCGTATCACTTATGAATAAACGCGATGAGTTTAAAAATTTCGATAAGATATACGCTAATAAAATCGTAAGTATTTTAGATAATGTTAGGTTAACACCAACATTCAAATTACCTTGGGAATTAAAAGAAGGAGTACCAAAGCTCCGAACATCAGAAACATTATTTTTCTCTAACGAGGAACTTTTTGACGAGTTCTTTATTTTAGAAAGAGGGTATTTTACATTTTTTAAAGATTTAGAATACGATAAGTTCTATATTAGATCATCATTCGACTCCTATACTCCATATATTGTAAGTTCTTTATTTAACGACGCTGAGTTTAGTCTTGAAACTTACGTAGAGAATTGGATTAAATTTTCGCGTATGATGTTGAACTCGATAATAGAAATAATTAATTTAGCAAAAATCAATCAAAATGATTTTATCAAGTTTAATCCAAAAAGTGAAATAGATTCAAACGATTTTGAATCAGGTATGAATAATTTCCCTTTTTCGGCCCTACACTATGAAGGTACATTATCTAAAGGAGAATTATATCATATCCATAACGACCTTTTCAATACACCACCTACTAATTTTGAGGTTATTAAATCAATTGATTCCTATATTGATGCAGAAGCTTTAATTAAAAATTATCGATTTGATGAGGCAACTCAGCTCCTAAATGATTCATTAAAAATATTTAATAAAAATCGCCAAAAAAAAGTGGTTGTATCAATATTATTAAAATTGAGAGAGATTGCTACACTACTCAATCAAGAAGATATAGCTGTAAATTATTTACGAAGTGCCTTAGAAGTAGCTAAATCAGGAGAGGTTCCGATTGATTATATCATTAAAATTCATTATTATTTAGGAAAAAGGCTTTATCAGGTGGAAGAATACGATAAAGCAATGGAACACTTTAATATCATCGTAAAATTCTTAGAAAACGAGGAATCATCTATAAATAAGGACGATTTTCTAGGAATGGCTTATCTATATACAGGTTTAATTCATTTAGAGCAAAATAAATTAGCAGATGTTAAAATGGATTTTAGAAAGTCCTTACAGTTAGGTAATAAATCAATTAAAGTAAAGCTTAATTACCATCTCATGCGAGCAAAAAATTACAAATCTAAAGGTAATCTTTCTCAAGCCCAAAAACTTTTAAGAGCTGGAATAGATTCAGTCGGTCTCAATTTTGATGATAAAGAATTCGTTCCAATACTCCATGATTTGGTTTTAGAATTAGCTGAGTTTTATATACATCATAGAGTAGATTCAAAGAAAGCACTTTATCTAATGAAAAATATTGAAAAAAAACTTGCGCTTAATTTAAAAGAAATTCCAGGCATTCGTAGAGCAATACGTTGGAACTTATTGATGTGTGATTATTATGATATATTAGCAAACGATAGTAATAATTCTACACATTATTACCAGCAAAGCCAGATTTTAATAAACCAGCTGAAAAAAATTGGAGTCATAGCGTAATTATTTAAAAAATCCTTATCGTTTGTAGCTTGCTCGCTTAGCACCGAGAGATTCTCGTTGCCCTCCATATTTATTTTTCTCTATTCTTTGCACATATAGAGTACGAAATCTCATCCGAGGTGATTTTTTCTTCCTCGAATTTACTCCACTTCTTTCTATTTTGGGTGTTTGTTGTTTAACTTTCCCAGCTTTTGTTAAACTTCCATGAGATCCTGGCATTTCTTATAAATCTCCTAAATTATATGTTTTTTTAGTGATAGAACTTAAAAGTATATATTATACTTCTCTAGAATAATGAATAGCTCTTAAATTTTGTCATAACCTGGATTATTTAGGAGCTTAGAATAAATATTGGACTCCATTTTTTTTATAGACTTTACACAAATTCATTATTACAGAAGAATGTAGATAATAATAATTCAAACTTGAATTAATTATGCCAGACAATAAAACACCAGAAAATACAGAAAAAGAGCTAAAGGTAATTGAAAAAAAAATCCAATTTGGGGATAATGAATATTTATGCTTCGCTTGTGGGGAAAAGATTGCTATTGATACATTAATCTGCCCTTATTGTAAAACAGCACAAGATAAAAAAGAACTATAATAAAAATGATAAAGTCTTTACTAGTTATAGAATCTATTTATACATAGAACAAATTTTCCCAAATGAGTGTTCGAGATTACAACAAAAAAAGTTTTTCAGCAGTAATTGGTTTAGTTATTTTCTTAATCGTTTGTTTCCTCACTATAGGACTATTTTTTGTTGAACTGGTTATTCTATTAGTGATTATAATTCCAATATTAGTTATTACATTTATTGGTCTTATCATTTACCGATATACTGGAGAATCTAAAAAACATTGTCCCCGCTGCAACATTCCTATTAGCATATACACAGAATTTTGCCGTAATTGTGGCTTAAAACTAATAAACAAGTGTCCAAATTGTAACATTTACATGGATGGAAAGATTAATTATTGCGACAATTGTGGATTCGAATTCCCCAAATACGAAGGAGATAAATTACCCTTTGAGTATAAAGTATATGATAAGGGAGAACATTTGCCAGAAAAACCAAATTTCTGTCAAACATGCGGGGCATCTTTAAAAAATGCTGAAAACCTTAGATTTTGTGAATTCTGTGGGTCAAAAATTGTCTAGTCGCGAAAGTGAAGTTCAAAATTTTTTTTAATCCTAAATTATTAAGACATTTCATAAAACTGAAATAAAATAAGTAATTAGTAAATTTATAAATTAGTAGTTATTTAAAACAAATTAATTTACGCCACGACTTATTTTCCTAAAACACGGGGGCGTGGCGAAGCCCGGTATAACTTTGCCCCTTCGGTGCATAGTGCTGAACGCGGCAGGCTCCAGACTTGTTGGTCACCGGTTCAAATCCGGTCGCTCCCACTTATTTTTTTGATTTTATGATTTAAAATTAATTAAATTTTAAATTTTATTATCATGAATTTTTACATAGCTGGGTGATATGTTTGTACGTGAAAGACTTGTTTCACGATCATAAATGTCGGAATTTCTCTATTTTTTCCTAAAAATCAACACCCCCTCTTTAATTTATAGTGTAGAAGTTTATTTAGATTTATGCTCGAAGCTGGAAAAGGCGATAGTTACGTTGAAAAAAAATTAGTAGAAACCGTTTATCGGACGCATAATTTTAATGTCATACCCCCGATTATAGGAATTATTATTGCAGATCAGTATGGGAACACTATTACGGTCTTTGAGTATGATTCAAATGAGAATGACGATTATAGACCTATTAAATCTTACTTATCAGAGGATCAGAAAAATCTTTTAGAACTTGACTTGGTATCCATGTATTTAAGCTCGTTTAAAATCTTTGCCGGGCAAGCTAACATAAAAAACCTCTCACACCTCGAAATCTATGGTTCAAATATTAAAGCTCAAATATATTTTTTGCTTGAGAAATTTATGGTTATCATTTTTCTTAATTCCAATACAGAATTAAATTCAAAAGAGAGAGCTCAAGTTATAAAATATTGCGAAGATAAACTAATTAAATACGAATCTGAATTTGGAAACTTTAATGGTTCAAGTTCTAGAGAAATTTTATCTTTAGTGGAACAAAAGGGTCAAAGGTGGTTAAAAAAATTCAATATACGATATATTCAGACCTACAAAAATATTTACTTAAGGAAACACGAAACTACTGAAGAATTAATGAATCAATTAGGGTTGATAATTCAGAGTGAGATAAGCGAATACCTAAACTATGTTCCAGACGAGATAATTAATAATTTTTCTAAGGAATTAAAAAATAAAATTCAAGACAAGCTCTTTGAAATAAATCTAAATGTGCCTGAGAACTTTAAGAAAGTGTAAAATTTCAGGATTATAACAATGAACTTTGACACTCTACGAGCAACTCCAATGAAATAAAATTAAAGAGATATTCAAATTCATCTCCATAACTATCAGATCTAATTTTCGTTTTCTTGTTTTTTTCCTTCATGAAAATAGATTGTTATAATTTTTATATAAAAATTTATAAACTATCATAATAAAATTTTTTACTTGAATTCGCACTAATAAAAAATATTTAAGTTATAATAAATTTTATAATAAAGTAATTTCGAAGGTGATATTATGGAAGATATACCCAATATAGAGAAAATTGCAGATTATAACCTCAAAATCGCCAATCATGAAAAGTTGTTAGCCCAAGAATCTAAAAAAGCTGCAAACCAAGAATTGGATAGAGCAAAAGCTCGTGAAGCATTGGCTAAAACAGATTTTGATTTAGTAAAAACTAAAGAAAGCTTAACAGAGAAAACAAGGAAATATATACAAGATAAACAAGAAGTAAAAGAAATTCTAAAACTCTCTGAGGCTGGTTTAAAGATAGAATTAGATCATGCTAAATATATGGAAAAGAGAGCAGAAGTTCAGATTTATATAGCAGAGATTCATAGGAAAATCGCTAAAATAGAAAGAGAAATCGCAGAAGAAAAATTAGATTTGGTTGGAGATAAATTTATTCTTGCTAAAGAACGAAGTAAACTTTCAAAAATTCAATACAAATATATTAACTTAAAGCGAAAGCCTCTAACTGAAGAGAAAGTAAATAGGATAAAAGAAGATATTAGTAAACAAGAAAAAAAATTGATCAAAATTAATAATAAGTTAATTACTCGAACTAATGATATAAATAAAGAGGCTTTGAAACTTTCAAACCTGAGAATACAACTTTCTGAGAAACTGGCTGAAAGAGAAAAAATACAACCACCCCAAAATAAACAAATATTAACCTAATTTTTTTACATAACTAAAATTATATATAATACTAATTTTTCAAAAGTAAGTGAAAAATAATACCTCAAATGAACCAAGCAGTAGGAAAATGGAATATTTTCATAATTCTATTATAGATATGGCTTAGCTTGCTTTAAATACAAAAAATAAAATAAAAATATATTTATTCTTGAAGTTTTACTAATACTTGAGTGGCAATAAGATCGAGCGTTTCTTGAAAGCGGTCATCTTCTATATTTCCTATTTCAAAATAATTGGCTCCTATGTCTTTAGTAAGAGATAAAATTTCTTCATATGGTATGACTAAATTACTTCCTATACCCACAAGTGCTATGGGTATAGAAATCTCCTTCAGAACTCTCCTTTTAAGTTTAAGTTTAAATTTTAACCCCGTGATTTCATTAAGTTCATTATAATATTTTTTAATCATATCGAAAGAGTCACGATTTTCCTTATTAAACACCAGAATTGCTGCTGCTGCACCTCTATAGTATTGGGGTCTTATAGTGGCAAATCGGTTGCTACTTGTAACATCCCAGATTTGTAGTCTTGTTAAAGTTTTATCGTAATTTTCCGTTAATTTTGTGAAAAAATTAACACCAATTACAGCCCTCTCAGGAACTATGTTCAGTTTATTAAAAACTTGTGGAAGATAATCAGATTGTTCTTCTGCTAGACCAAGAATTATCATTTTTAGCAAATAATCATATTTTATTCCCCATTCTGTAAAATTAGTTAAAAGCTTTTCATATCTTTGGATTTTTTTCCGTAAATCGTATAATTGGCTACGCTCTTTACTTGAAAGAGTAATTCCCATAACTCGACGCAGGACTGCTTCTGCTTGCCCTGGA
>DATKTW010000114.1:0-20904 GCA_035530895.1 Candidatus Nanopelagicaceae bacterium | reverse complement strand
TAGATTTAAACAAAGTAACTTATCGGGATATAATTACATCAATTAGAGAAAACAAAATTGTAAAAACTTACGAATTTAATCCATCTGAGGGTAAGTATTATTACGATGGTCACCGTGCTAGCCGTCATTCTTCGAGTAATTCGTATTTTTGCAGTCCTAAACGAAATGTTATTTATTGCCCTATATGTGGGAACACACTGACTAAGGGTGTTTTATCTAGAGTTTATGAATTAAAAGACTCTGAGATATCTATAAATGAAAATTTTCAATACATTGTTCCACTACTACATTTAATATCTGTTGTTTATGGAGGGTCTGAATATAACAATAAAAATCTATCTTTATATCGAAGTATAGTTGACGCTAGCAATGGTGAATTTAACATCTGGGGAAGTAACACCGATTTTTATCCAATTTCTTATGAATTACGTGAAGCAATTAATAAAATAAAATCGGGAAATTATTGGTTTATCCCCGGTTACGATGGTGTATATGGGAAATTACAGCTAGGACAATCTATTAACCACATTTAGCTTCAGTTTTAATTTATGAGCGTAGTTTAAAATTTTGTTAAAAATTTCTTGGTTAATAGCGGTTTTCATATTTATTTTTAGTATTTCCAATAATTGGCTCCCATAATAGGTTTTTATTAACTCAGAAATCTGATACCATAATTTCTCATCCTGAGTATAACGATAAACTTTTGATTGTTCAAATTCATTTCTTTCAAACGACTTATATTAAATTTTATCAAATCAAAAGATCTATTTAACAATATTAAAATAATATTTTAAAAAGAAAATATGTGATGCACTTATAAAAAGCATCATTTTATGGCGTTGCGTCTGTTTGACCAGGCATTTTTTATCACTTTGTTTGTTATGTGAATTGTTTTTAACTAATTCTTTTTTTTAAATTTGAAACCAAACTGAAATATTTATGTTAAGTTCTTCTAAAACAATTTATTAGTTGATAAAATTTATTTAAACTCCTAAAAAAAGAGGGAGAACTTTTATTTTTTTAAAGCTAATATTAATGAAAATTTTTTTGGATGTAATTTTATGCTAAACCGGAGGGGAGAATTGGGTTGATAAGCAGGTCTCGAAAATCCTTAACCGAAGGAAATCCCCCATATTTGTTTATTATTAGTTTGCTTCCTATATTATACGAGAAAGCAGTAGTTGAATGTACTGGATTTAAAAGATAATTTATTCGATTTTTTATAATTTCTTGGCTAAGGATTTCAAAACTGGTTGCGTATCGAATTAATTTCTCTTTGCTCCACCCATCAATTAGAGCATGATAAGCGAAATTATACCCAAAAAGCGATTGTTTTCCTTTTACTTTGCCTTGCGCTATTAATGCTTCAATAGAAGATTCTTTTGACGAGTCTTGACAAAATTCTCGTAAGCTAATTTCTGCTTGCTCCCGATAGTTGAAAAGCGTATTCACTGCTATATTCGCTATTCCTTCGCTAATTATTAACTTGGGCGAGTTTAGTAGCAGGATTGAGTGTTCAAATTGATTTAATTCGCGATATAGTCTCTGTTCTTTGACAATAAATTCTGTATGATGGCCAGGGTATGCTTCGTGAGCGGCAGCAGGCAAAAATGATGTCCAATACATGTTATAATTCGGGTTGACTTCTATTCGGGAGCGAAAATTACCCAGATACCAATTGTAATAAGTCCATTTAATTTTATTATTATTGTTATTTTTTACTAGCTCTAAATTAATATGTTCATTTTCAGGTAAGAGATCGACAAGCAATTCTTTAGTTCGCACGCTCGTGATGTTGAGAGCTTTCTTAAATAATTCAAATACCATACCCTCAGGAACAGTTCGTCGTGCTCTTAAATCGTTCATTCGTTTTTTTAAACTTCCAATACCACCATACGCTGTGTTAAACTCTTCTTTTAAGTTATCTAATTCAGATTCGTTAACTGGCTGTAAGACTACATCATATAGCCTTAAAAATTGTTCCTTAATTGAAATCTCGATACCGTTTAGAATTCCGATCGAAGTCCTCATCGCCATTAATATTTTTTCTAAATATCGCTCGCGTTTTTTTTCATAACCTTGTTTAAACAAATTTTTTTGTAGAGCTTTGCAATCGGTTAATAGTTTGTTTGGTGAAGTTATAACCTCATTGCCAACGATTTTACGTAATTTTTTAGGACCAATATAAAAATCTACATATCCCTTGATATGTTTGTCTATGCGAAGTGCTAAACGCAGAAATTTTATTCCAAATTCAGATAATTTCATAGTTACGCCCAGTAATTTCGTCTTTGAGCACAAAAATTTAATATTTTATTCTAATTATTTAATACTAAAGATATTCGTCTATAATTGTATTATTCGAAATAAAGATTTAAATAATTTTATTTGAGAATTAAATTAAAAATTATAATTGATAATAGTAGATTATTGGTTTATCCCCGGTTACGATGGTGTATACGGGAAATTACAGCTAGGGTAAGCGATTAATCACATTTAGATTTAGATTTAATTTTTGAGCGTAGTTTAAAATTTTGTTAAAAATTTCTTTGTTAATAGCGGTTTTCATATCTATTTTTAGTATTTCCAATAATTGGCTCCCATAATAGGTTTTTATTAGCTCAGAAATCTGATATGATAATTTTTCATCCTGAGTATAACAATAAACTTTTGATTGTTCAAATTCTTCTTTTCTTATTTTAAGAATTTCATTCGAGTATTTGACAAAGGGTGTGTGGCGCATTTTTTTAAGATTGAACACTTCTGTTGCTCCGATTTCCCTTAACTTAAGTATTTCTTTTATAATCGAATGTATTTTTTTCATTAGATTTTTTCTAAATTCATATAAATCAGTATCCTCGTTGATTAATTCATAGAATATCTCAGGATAAAGTAAATCTAATCCTGAAAGTTCGGTTGTTATATTTAATAAGATTATGAATTGGTTTGCATTTTCTCTCGGGTTCTTTTTTAAAATTTCGTAAATATATCCTTTTTCTTTATTAATAAAATGAAATAGGAATTTTCTAAAAGCTTTTACGAACTTCCCGTAAAACGGTATAAACTGCTTATTGGCATTATTTAAAGCTTTCTCATATGCTTCGAAGGGACTGATTTTTTTCTTGAGAACAGATGAAACTAAAGAAAAAGGGTAATAACCTTCGATAAAACTCATCCCCTTTTCTATGCTGCTTATAGCATCTTTAAAAGAACATTTTGTTATAATATTTATTGTTCTAACTATATTTGTTCTAATTAGATTTCCCTCAATTTTTGTTGGATTTTTCTGACAGAAACATAAATCAAATGGTTTAATATCGTGAAAAAGAGCTGTGTTTTGATCAGGTATAACGATTCGCACACCGTAAGCATTGACTAAACTACCTTGGCTTGGTTTACTCGCTAAATCCCATTCAATTATTGTAAGTTCATCAATATTAGAGTAATTTTGATCAACATCATAATTATATTCCATAGGTTTACTTAACAATGAGAAGACATCAACAGTATTAATTTCGTACTTATTTTCTTCACCCCAAAACTTTAATTTATAATAGAGAATATCATGATAATTATGTAAATCGTCTAGAAATAATTCCTCAAATATTAAGTAATTTAAACCTATTTCTGAAGGTTTAATTATGGATTCATTCACGCCGTAGAATCCTAAATGGTTTATCACGTAAATATAAGCGGGATTCTTAAGGTTTTCCTTATCGTGATTAACTTCATAAGCATTACGTTTTTTCCGAAAATCAATTTTTGTTTTTTTAATGTTATATTTCTCCTTAAAATATCTTATAAATGCAAATTTCTTTAAATAGACTTTCTTTTCTAATTCTTTTATTTCATTTTTATAGGTTTTATACTCGTCGTAATATTGTTTTTTCGGAATTTCGAATACATCGAATTGTCTTTTCATCAACTTTAATTTGTCTAATATGATAAAATTATCAATTTCGTCTAAAAAATAGTTCAACAGTTTGTGTTTAAAAGCTTCGTAATCTTTTGATGTAAGAATATCTTTAAATATCGGATTAGATTTCAAGAGAACTTCGTATTTTTTCTTAATAAAATAGATTGATAGATATTTCTCGTTAAATTTTTTGGAATTTGCCATCTTAATTAATTTAGAAATTAAAGAAAAGACAAATGTTTCATTTTTAAATTCGTAGTTATCTAAAATTTTATCAATAAATTCAATAATTCGGAGAAGATCAAAAAAAGTATATATCGAAGCTGATTTTAAAAACGATTTGAAGCCTTCTTCTATATAATTATCATAAGCATGAAGATATGGACCTAAATCGCTGCTATAGGCTGATTGGAGAAATTCAAAAAGTTCTAAGTTTAGATTGTTTTCTATAGCAGTCTTTAGATATTTTTCAATTATAGGCTCACAATCCTCGTTATTAAATATGGCTTTATTGAGATAATTTAAACCTTCGATACAATTATTATTTTCAATAGAAGTATTAGCTAATTCTAAATAGTTTTTACTTTTTTTCTTAGAATTATAGTCTTCAGATGTAAAGTTGAAATTATTAATATTGCTTAAGATGTTTTTTGAAATTGATGGTTTTACCATTAATAGAAGTGTAATTAAGTGAGGACACGCCTTATTATCGATATCCATTTCAGAAAAAAAAATATCGCAATCATGAAAGATTTCATTTCTCCTCTCATCAATAATTAAATGATACTCACGTTCCTTATCAAAAATGATTGCTCTTATCTCTATCGGATTTTCTTTCAACGAGATAATATTTATTTTATTAATTGGATACTTTAATGATTCCTTGTATTTTTCGACTCCGAATCTTTCAGATATTATTTCAGATACTAATTTTTTAGTCATGGTTTTAAAATCTCGATTTAATAATCTCTGAGATAAGTTTGGGAAATTCATTCCAGTCTTTAATTGTTAACAGCTGCCCTCCAGCATTTTTTACCATATTTTTGGCTTCTTTTAAATTAAAGGAGGATTCTGGAGAAATTAATACGAAATCTACATTTAAAGAACGAAATTTTCTTAATTCTTCATTAGCCTGTTGAATATCGAAAATTTCTGCATCAGTAAATAGAATATTTAATTTCTCACGAGAGCTAGAATTTTCTTTGAATTGTTTATTTGCCCATTCTAAAGCACCTTGAAGCCGGGTACCTCCCCTAGCAGAAACCGTAAGTAAATCATCTGCTAATTTTTCCAAATCTATTTTTTCCGACAAATTCTTTAATACATGCGTATCTGACTCGAAAAAAGCAACACCAATTTCGTCTTTTCTCATGCCATATACTAACATCGTCACACAAATCGCCATATATGCAAGTTTTTCACCTGTCATAGAACCACTGATATCAAGTTCAAAACAAAACGAGCGCAATCCCTTCGCAGTCTCGTAAACATAAAAATCGTCGTAATTGATGTGATCCAATTTCTTGCCTTTTTCTAAAAGGTTAAATATTGTTTCCTCTAAATCAATGTTTTCAAAATCATCCCCGATAGAATATGGCCTTACTACATTAATCGGTATTGTACCCGTTGTTGCACTACCTAATCGTGCTCTGGAATAATAGACACCTAAATCAATTAACATTTTTTTTGCTAATTCTTTTACTTTCACTTTAACTTTTTCAGGTAAACTACTCCGATGAATAAACCATTGTTTAAGGAGGTTTTCGCCACTTCCAGCAGATAAACAAGAGATCATTTTATCCTGGCCTTCTTTTCCACCAATCTGTTGCGCCCCTTTTAATGCCTCACCCATATTGTAATGACCAATAGCAGCTAAGGCATCACGGTTATTGTTGGCTAATGCGCTGCTTAGTAATTCTTTGATCCTTTCTTTATTTAGTTGATCTCGCAGTTGGTTAATCATATTGCTAATCCTTTGAAAATCGGCGACTTTTTCTTCAACCATTTTTTTTAGCAGTTGATAATCAGGTTCCACAAGTTCATATATATCCTCTTCTGACATACCTAATTCTTTTCCAATTCTTTTAATGTCATCAGTGTTAGGGCTTAAACCAATTTTCCTTAAGAACTCAGTTGCATTTTTTAATTGATCTGGCGTATCACAAGCTGCTAATGTTTGAGAAATTAAATCGGGCAATTTTTGGGATATTTTCTGACTACATTGAATATTCGGACAACTATTCATTAATTGCTGTATCTGATGTGAAAGCGATTTTAGAGCTTCGAACTTGATGTTTTGATTGTTTGCCTCCTTTATAGCTTTTTCAAGGGTTTGGTTAAATAAACTATTCCAAGTTTTATTTGCTAAGGCATGTTTTGTCAAAGATTCTAATGATAGATTTAGCTGAGAATTTAAAGATTGCTGATCTAGCTTATTAAGTAACTCTTCTCTTAAATTGGTTCCAAAATACTGATCTAATGAGTCAGCTAGATTGAAATTATGCTCAAAGGAGGACTGGTTTAAGGAGCTATTTAGGATTTTATCTTGATCAAATTTAGGTGTTTCACCTAATGTTTTCGCTGCATTAAATAGTTGATCTAAATTATTAATCTGGTTTTGTAGTTGATTTTTAACCTGGTTTATCTGGTCCTGTATATTTTGATTGTCCGATGTATCTTCAATAAACTTTATAGATTTTAAAAGATCGTCAAGTTTATTCGCATTAATTAACCTCGTTAAATCTTCTAGGATATTTTGATCAGTGAGAGCCTTACTTGCAAGTTTTTCCCATTCTCGTATGGATTTTTGCTGAATCATATCGTTTAAACCTAAATTAGAACCGGCTTTTAAATCTTCTGGACTCAATGAGTTAATTTTTTGTTCTAACCTTTTTTGCGCTTCCTGTATCAACTCTTCTAAAGAAGAAATCTCTTCTTTATATAATTCTGAGTCATCATTAAAAAAATTTAAAGCAGATTTATAAGGTTCTTCTTCTCGTTTAGTGCTCAATTCTTCCAAAAATTCCTCTAATTTTTGGATTTTGTCCGTATCTATTGATTTAGTCATCTCAATTTCATCGATCATTTCTTGTAGCTTATCAAGTTCTGTTAATATATCAGATTTTTCTAGTTCTTCGCCAAATTCACCCTCAAAATTATCATCTTCTTGAAAGAATGAATCCATAATGTCCTTTTTATAATTAGGAAAGAGAATCTGAAAAGCTAGATTTTTTGCTAATTCTTGGTTATCTGGAAAAGAAGTCACTGCGCTTATTTCTATGTAATCGTTAGCAGTTACCACGCCTTTGCGATAATATCTTGATAGAATTAATTTAGGGATAGATAGCACTTGTCGAGAACTTGGTATCTGAACGATATCACGATGTCTTCTCATCTTACGAATGAAATCTACAGCAAATTCACAAGGATTTTCTGGAAAAACGCCCATAAAATTCTTAAATACCTCCTACGAACCTAATGTTTTGTGTATGATATTATCAATTATATTTTCCGCTTTTGCACCCGGTTTTGGTTTGATTGAACCTAACAAAACATGTTGAGTAACTTCTGAAAGATATTCATATATTGAAGCCTTTTCCTTTAGCTCTCCTCTTTTTTCTAAAGAACGCCTACGGCCTAAAAGTTTAGCAATAGCAATACCTGCTCTAATGGAGGCTGGTACTTCGATATCTATCTTATTTTTTCTTGTTTCATTTATTATGGAATATATTAGTTCTAATTCTGATTCTTCTATTTCAAAATGTTCTGGTAAATTTATTCTGATAATCTCGAGCTCAGTCGCCTTATCTGGATACGTTAATTTGATCCATACCTTAATTCTATCCTTCAATGCCTCAGATAATCGATGAGTTCCAGATAATTCTTCAGGGTTCATCGCAGAAATAAAGAAGAAATCTTTATCGGCTTTTATTCTTCCAAGGTGAGGAATGCTGATAGATGCTTCCTCTAATGGTTCTAATAGCGTATTTTGTGAATATTCGGTAGCTCTATTAATCTCGTTTGCTAAAAATGTCCCTCCCTCCAACATAGCTCTCAAAAGAGGTCCTGGATTGAACGCTTCTAACACAAATCCTTTTTTTAAAGTAATTGCAGGGTCGAAACTTCCAATAAAATGGCTTGGCTTTATTGATTCGTCAAGTGTTAACCAATAAAAATTCTTATTTTTATTTTCTTTTGCTCTTAACACTGCAAAATATCGACACAGAATTGTTTTTCCAACTCCAGGAGGACCTACAAGAGCGGGAAACAACCCTGTTGCCTCTGCGTCTCTAAGCAATTCTAAAGCTTTGCCGTATTGCCCTGATAAAACAATATCGATTTGTTCTTCAGAAATGTCCTTGATGAGTCGTTCATTGAATAATTCCTCAAATCTTTGTTTATCAATCATCGTAAAATCTACTGGAATAATGGTTCTAAATATATTTTATTTATGGTTATAGTAATTGTTAATTTTTAATCTATTTTATTATATGTTCTACAAAATAATAAATATTAATTTTTGAGATAGGAACCTTCAAATTAGGTTTTTGCATAGATGCACATTGTTTACAAAAAAGTATAATAATACACTTAGATAAGTAATATAGTAGAAATTAAACAATAAGAATGAAAAGATTCAGTTGACTTACACTCCAAATTAACTATATGCATTAAAAGAATAACTCTATCATAAATATTTATAAAAAACATTAGCTTATATATTATTACAGAAGATAAAAATATGATTTAAAATGTCTGATGATGAAGAAGATCTAGATTTAAATGAACGCCGCTTGAACTTTTTTCAAACACATTATGCTTCCACAGAACCATTTTCAAAACAAGATCTGATTAATTCTGTTAATGATCCGAATATGGATACTTACTTTTCAAAGTACTATAGACAATTATTTGAGTTGTCACCAAATGATCCGAATTTATATTTTGTTTCATCACGATTTAGACAATTCAATACAATTGAAAAACTTACAAAATATTTTTCTCAAGTAACACACATTAAAGGGGAGTATCAAGCGGAGTATTATAGAGAAGTGCTTGTATTTGAATTTTTTTTGCCTTTTAATAATGAAAGTAATTTGAGAGCGGTACTTGATGATTTGTTTTATAAGGATACAATTAAGGTGATGATAGCCAGAATTGACCAGGAGGAACTTTTCAGAGCATTTCCCAAGGATAATTATGACACTGATGATATCTACTATGAAAATTTGTATAAATGGATTTCAAATAAATTTTGTGGTTATTCAATAGGAACAGTAAGCGGCAGGTTTATAGCTACTGTGTTAAAAACATTCTCTGAAGTTTCTGAATTATTATCTAAAGGCCAACACTATCTCATTGATGAAACAACAGCTATAGTTAAATTTATTTTTCCAATAGGTCAAGTAATTCAATCAGAAGATGTAAAATATAAATATAATCGGAGTACACCAGAGCAGACACATATAAGTGCTGAAGAAAATGAAAAAGTAAAGCTAGAAATTAATAGAATTAGGTTTTTCTTCAAAAATTTATTCGTAAAAGCAATTTTAGAGTTAGTGAATGGTGAAGATGAAATTTGGATGATTGAAAGTGGACTTAATAAATCAAAGTTGTATATTTGGAGGAATAAAAACTAATTTTTGTTAGCGAGAAAATAATTTTTTTTTTTTTTTGGATTTTTAAACTGAAAATTTTTCTTTAAATATACAAATGATTATTCCAAAATGGATTTAAATTTTATTCGTCGTTGAAGATATAGGGTTTAAATAAATTTAATGGCTCTTATAATATAAAGGATAATAAACATATTTATTATTTAAAAAAATGAATCAGATTATTTCCCTAAAAGGAGAAATCAGTCGTATTATTAATAAACCTTACCCTTTTGTTAAATGGGCTGGAGGTAAAAGACAACTTATCAATCAAATGAAAGTTTATTTTCCAAAAAACTTCAATAAATACATTGAACCCTTTGTAGGGGGGGGAGCAGTATTTTTTCATTTACTCCCTAAAAAAGCGATACTATCGGATAGCAACTTGGAACTAATAAACTGTTACAATGTTATAAAATATAATGTTAAGGAGTTAATTGAATCTTTAAGTCATCATAAATATGAAGAGAAATACTATTATCAAATTCGAGCTATGGATCGGGATTTAGAATTTTATAAAAAACTCTCAAATATCGAAAAAGCTTCAAGAACAATATATCTTAATAAAACAGGTTATAATGGATTATACAGAGTAAATAGTAAAGGTTATTTCAATGTGCCCTTTGGGTTCCATAAAAACCCTACTATATGTGATAGAAATAATTTAATAGCAGTTCACTCAGCTTTAAGAAATGTAAAAATTAATCATAATCCTTTTGAATCATGTTTGAAGTTTGCTGAAAGAAACGATTTTATCTATTTTGATCCTCCTTATCATCCATTATCGGAAACTTCAAATTTTACAAGCTATAATAAGGGTAATTTCGGAGAAGCCTCTCAGAATGAGCTATTTAATAATTTTAAAATATTAGATGAACGTGGTTGTAAGCTTCTTTTAAGTAATTCTTATTCTGATTATATTCTAAATTTATATAGAGATTATGAAATAATCGTCTTAAAAGCGCGAAGATCAATTAACTCTAATGCACAGAGAAGGGGATTAATCAAAGAGGTTCTTATAAAGAATAAATTTAAATTTAAAAACCATCAAATAATTGAATATTAATCTATAATATTAGTAATTTTTTCATTTATAATCTTACTAGAGAGTTCGAGATTTATTCCTAATTTCCAAATATATTTTTGGATTTCTACTATAGATATCTTCCCTTCCTTGAAGTCTTTTTTTTTTATATTAATTAATTTTTCAAAAGAGTTTTTTAACATTGGACCAATTGCTTTTCTTTTAGGTTTAAATGAGTTTTGATAATTGTTTAACATTTCACACATCAAATCCCGACCCAATGGAAATTTATATATCTTTCCCTGTGTTCCATCCTTTTTTAGATATAGATCCTTAGTAATTTTATTACTGAGATTAAACTTTTCCCTAATTTGGTTAACTAATTTTATACTACCGCAAGTAATATATGTCCTTCCTTTTGTACCGTCACCATCATAATATCCTAATAAGAATCCTAAATATAATTCTCTAGCCCCAAGTTTTAATGTATTCCTTAGAATAGGCATCTCAATATTCAATGACTTTTTTTTACCGACGATAAATCCCATTTTAATTAAAGGAATTGCAAATCTGTTATTCATAAGTTGCGCTTGGTAATACCATGTATGGTACTCATTGTTTAGATATTTTTTCAAAAATAATGGATTAAATCCAATAGCATCACAATAATCCTTGATTAAATTTTGATGTTGTTCTGATTGCTTTAACCCAACAGTATAATTTGCATTTCCATTCGCACTCCTTACTTTTTTAGATATCCATCCATCTGCCCATAATAAACCTAACCAATATGCTTTTTTAATTGAATTTATATTTGTAAAATAATCTTTATTAAGATTGGGATGAAAATTTTTACTTTTAAATCGATTAGAGTAGGGAGGACTGTTTTTTTTTATGTAACTATATAATATTTTATCGATAAACAGGTATATAATATCTTTTGGAATATCTAAAGAGCTTAGGTTTTTTAAAATACTTGATTCCATTTTATTGATAAATTCCAATGCTACAAAGTAATTAGATTCATATTTAGCCTTCTTAATTGCTTCCTTTATATGATATTTATTTTGTCCAAGGAATAAGCTTAAATCATCACGTTTAATTTTCCGGAATATTTCACCGTTCCATTGGAAGTTTTGATTTCCTAACATATGTGAAGGGAGTATCAAAGACAGCCCTATCCTTAAAGATTCTAAGAACTTTAATGAAGAAGAAAGATTTATACCTTCACTCAACCATTTCTTAAGATTATTAATTCTTAAGTTTAAACTCTCTAGATTTTTGTTATCCATAGAATGAATCTACTGTTATATTCAACTACTAAAGATCATTGATTTAAATTTTTTAGAGACTAGCGATTTATTCTTAATTTTTTAATACTCTTTTATTATCGATATTTTTATTATATCGTAAATTTATTAATCTTTAGAAGGATTATAATTGATTGTCCTTTGTAGTGGTTTATTATGCAAGTAGAGCAAATTTCTCCACCTGATTATAAGGATCGCATTTTAAGAATGAAAGAAGAAGTTGTTTCCCAACCACATGAACTCTGTATAGAAAGAGCTAAACTTTTCACTGAGTCATATAAAGCTACAAAGAATGAACCCCAAAACATTAGGTTTGCGAAAGCGATGTATCATTTATTGACGAATATGACAATAAAAATATGGGAAGATGAATTCGTTGTTGGGAACCGATGTACTAAATTTGTTGGAACACCCTTATATCCTGAAGTACGCGTTGATACAATTGAGCAGGATATTAACCTTTATAACAATCGAGAAACTCAACGGCTATTACTTTCAGATAACGATAAACAAATCATAATCGAAGAAATTATACCATATTGGAAAAACGAAGAAGAGACTACCAAATCCAGATTTGACTCTTATTTAAGTCCCGAATTAACCGATCTAATGCTAAATCTACTTTATATCGTGGATACAAATATAACTAACGGGACGGGGCATTTCTTCCCAGGACATCATAACGTTTTAAAAGCAGGATTTAACGGCTTAATTCAAAAAGCAAGAGAGAAGATGAAAGAATTTTCAAAAGATCGAAAGAAAATGGATTTTTTGGAATCAGTTATTATTGTTTTAGATGGTTCTAAACAGTTTATTCAAAGATTCTCAATATTGGCAACTAAATTAGCAGAAAAAGAAGGCAATCGCAATAGAAAAAAAGAGCTCTATGAAATTGCTGAAATTTGTTCTAATATCTCTGGTAACCCCCCATCCTCATTTAAAGAAGCCTTTCAATTATTGTATTTCACTCACGTAATTGCTGGTCTCGAAGATGGAGGCTTTGCTATTAGTATAGGACGCATTGATCAAGTTCTCTATCCTTTTTATTTTGAGGATAAAAAAAAAGGGGCTATAACTGATGAAGAAGTACAATTTTTAATTGGATGTTTTTACTTGAAGCTTTCAACTCTATGGAATTATGTCCTCCATAAAGGAATTATAGCTGCAGAAGGACCGCCTCTTACTGCAAATTTGACGATAGGAGGCGTTGATGAAGGTGGAAACGACGCTACTAATCAATTGTCGTATCTATTCTTAGATTCGTACAAAAAACTAAAAACGGTTCAACCTACTTTTTCTGTTCGCGTTCATAATAAAACTCCAAACGATTTACTTGTAAAAACAGGAGAAGCTATTAAATCAGGAGCTAGTATTGCATTGTTTAACGACATCGTTATGATTCCAGGTCTTAACAATCTTGGCTACACTATAGAAGATGCCCGTGGATACGCACCAATAGGGTGTGTAGAACCAACACATACTTATAAGTCATTTGGATGTACAAACGCCACTCAATTAAATATAGTGAAGTGCTTAGAATTAACTTTGAACAATGGGACAGATATGTTTACAAGAAGGGCATATGGCATTGAAAACACAAAAAAGCTCTCTTCATACCAAGATTTATGGGACGAGTTTTCGAACCAACTTAGCTTTTTTGTTAAAAATTTGGTGGAAACAATGTCTTTCCTTGAAAAAGCTATTGCTGAGCTCAATCCACAACCCTTTTTATCCGCAACTATAGACGATTGCATTGAACTGGGTTGTGATATCACAAGTGGAGGCGCTAAATATGATTTTACTACGACTCAACTAATTGGTTTATCTACGGTTGCCGATTCTCTTGCTGTAATTAAAAAAATGATCTACGAGGAAAAAATGTTCTCTTTGGAAGAATTAATCAAGATAGTATCAAAGAATTACCGAGGTATTTATAATGGGAAAAAGGGAGAGGAAATAAGACAAATCTTTATTAATAAAGTCCCTAAGTTTGGGAACGATAACGATTATGTCGACATTATAGCTCGCGACGTAGCAGAATTGTTCTGTAAGGAAATTCTTAAACACAAAAATTATAGAGGCGGAAAGTATCATCCCGGAATTTATTCTACAGCTTTTCACATAGCATTTGGAGTTTTTACTGCAGCCTCCGCTGATGGAAGGAAGGCAAGAGAACCGCTCTCAAATGGAGTCGGTCCAACCAACGGAAGGGATAAAAATGGTCCGACCGCGATACTTAATTCAATTAAGAAGCTGGATAATGAATTAATAACGAATGGAAACTCAGTAATATTAGCTTTTCATCCAAACACACTAAAGATAGAATTGTTCCTTCCACTTATTAGAACCTATTTTGAAGAAAATGGAGGGTATCACATCCAATTTAACGTAGTTGGAAAAGAAATTCTATGTGATGCTCAAATAAATCCAAAGAATTATCAAGGCCTAGTTGTACGGATCGCGGGTTATTCCGTATTGTTTACAGAATTATCTAAATCCGCACAAGACGAGATTATTGGTCGAACGGAGTTTTAATTGCATTCAAATGTAATTCATATATTTCTCAATTCAAAATCGCAAAAATTTTTAGTTTACCATTATTTTTTTATTGTATTAATAATGATAACAATGGGCCTGTAGATCAGTCGCAGATCGCTTGCTTCGCATGTAAGAGGTCACGGGTTCAATTCCCGTCAGGTCCACTTTTATTTTAATTATTTATTTAAAATTTTAATTAGCATCTTCTCCAAGTCCTAGTTGTGACACCATCATTCTCTTGAGCTCTTCCTTATTTTTAGGTAATCCAAACATATCCGCGTACTTATCAGTTGTAGTTAATTCTGCTGATCTTCCTTTTTTTTCTGCGGATATCAGATCATTGTCCAAGAGGTATTTCACATGCTCGTAAGCTCCACTCCCTCTTAATTTAATAACGGTTGACTTTAAAATTGGTTGTTTCAACGCAATTACTGTAAGTGTTCTTAAGTAGCGCTCAGCAATAGCACCACCTTTAGCGAATTTGGAAACTGTCTCGGTAAGTTCAGGTCTTAGCTGCATTTGATACTTTTCTCCAATTTGAGCTACAATCAATGCACCTTCATGTTCTAAATAATCAAAAGCAACAACTCTTACAAGTTCTTCTACTTCTTTTTTTGGGATTTCTAATTTAGTTGATAATTCTTCTACATCCAAAGGCCTACCAGCGGCGTAGAGCGCACCCTCTATTAAGTTTCTCCGTAGAATTTTTAATTGTAATTCTAATTCTTCTTTCGTGAGTTCTTGAGGTATTTGGGATTCATCCTTATCATCTCCAATAAATTCGGTATCTTGTTCACTTAACCGTTCTTCTGATGACTCGATACTCAATGATTCTTCTTCCTCGATATTAAATTCCTCTTTAATATCTTCTTTGATCTCTTCTTCTTCAAAATCTTCTTTAATATATTCTTCTATGGTTTCTTTGGTCTCTAAATCGATCTCAATATCTTCTGAACTCTTTTCTTCTTGAGGAATGTCTTCGCCATAGGCCTCATCTAGAGATGCGTCCTCATTCGTTTTAGGTTCAAAATGATTTTCAGGTTCTTTATCATTCTTTTCGTTCAAATTAAATCGCCAAAATTATGTAAAATTGATTATTTTTTTAAATTTATTGAGAAATTCTTAAAATCTTCGTCTTGAAATAGTTCTAACTTATTACCAGTCGAGAGGAACATTAAAGCTAAAAACATACGCACAAAAGCAAACTTCTTGCCAATCTCGCTATCTTCTTTGGAATTAATAATTTCTGCCATTTCAAAAAAAGTCGTTTCTTTACCATCGAGCTGTATTTTAGTTTTTATTCTGTTAAACCAAGCGTTGTGTAACTCTTCTACAGTTTGCTCCTTCCCGCTAATGTGTTTTAAAAGTTCTCTTGGCAGTTGCGCTTTAGATTTCATTTGAATTTTTTGATCTTTTAATTCGTCGCGTCTCATTCTTCGCCTCTTTAGCTTTTCTTTCTTTTGCATAGTCTCTATAATTGCAGATCTCATCGCGTCAAATAATTCTTCTTTAGTGGAGATTAACATTTTAGGTTGAATAGGTTGTGGTAAAGCTTTGGGTATTGATCTACCGTGTGTTTCTCTAAATTGCGCTAATTCTTCCTTTTTCTGAATCTGTTCTTCTTCTCGTATAATGCTAGAGATTTTGTAATGATGTAATACTGCTGAAGTTTTAAGCGCAATTCCTGCTATCTTATAATTTATTAAATCTTCGTGAAGCATATTATTAAAGAATTTATCTACTAATGACGATAGGTCATAAAATGCAACATTGGACTCTTTTGCTACTTCTGGATCTAATAAACTAGAATAGGGTGGTTTTTGCCAAAATTTTAACTCCATCTTTTCTTTGTGGAGTAATGCGGGATCTTCTTCTACACCAGCAATCAATTCCTCTTCCACATCCTCATCTTCTTGAGTTCTATCAATAAATTCCGGATGAGAAGAAATTTTCTCTAGAAGCTTTATAATATCGCTCTTTTTAGATTTAGTGGGAATTTTTACATTATTCTTACCTGCAAAATCTCGTAATTGTTTTACACTCAATTCGCTGAAATTATATTTTTTCTCCTCACTCTCATTTTCTGGAACGATTATACACCTTAAGCTTATAATTTTTAATTTTCTTCAATATTAGGGGGCACATCCGGAAGTTCGAGTAACCTTTTCGCTTCTTCTTCTAAATCGACACTAAAGATGTCGGTTATTCCACTCTGTTGCATAGATACTCCATATATTCGGTCACCGTTAACAATATTTTCTTCCCTGTGACTTATTACCATAAATTGCGCTTGTCTGGAAAATTCTTTAATTACCATACTTACCCTATGAACATTTGGGCCGTCTAATGCGGCATCAATTTCGTCCATAATATAAAATGGCGCAGGATAAAATTCTTGAACCGCAAAAATAAATGACAAAGCGACGAGTGTTTTTTCTCCTCCACTCAATATTTCTAAACTGGAAATACGCTTCCCACGGGGTCTAGCTTCTATACTACATCCTCCTTCAAAAGGTTTATCTGGTCTATCAAGAATCATTTTAGCAGATCCCCCCGGTGAAAGCATTTGAAAGATGCGAGCAAACTCACGATTAATTTCGTGGTAAGCCTTCATAAATGTTCTAGTTTTTTCCAATTCGATTTTTTCAATAGCGTCGAGAATTGCTTTTCTTTCACGTTGTATCGTTTGCCTTCTCATATCTATTTCGTCAAACCTCTCTTTTACAGTATCAAATTGCGTAATAGCTTTTAAGTTAACCGGTTCCAAAGCTTTTTTCTTGTTAGTAGCTGTAGAAATATCTGATTGTAATCCGGATTCTGAGAGCTCTTCAGTCACTGCTGGCAAAGCGCCATAATCCTTCGATCTCTGATAAAGGGTTTCTATCTGATCTGTAGTAATAATCTTTTTTGATTCAAAATTGTTTAGTTTTGAATTTTCCATCGAAAGATCAGAACGTAGGTCGTTTATTACTTTCTGATAATTTTTTTGTTTTTGCCAGGAGATATCTTTTCCTTGAATCTCTTTATTGGTTTCTTCCTGTTTTATGTTCTTTTTATCTTCTTCTTGTTTTAATTCAATTTCAATGTTTTCAATATCTTTTACTATTAATTCTATTTGTTTCTCAGTTTCTTTGATGTCTTGGTTAAGAGATATTATTTTCTGTTCTCGTTCTTTATTTTTATTTAATTCGTTTAATTTTGCCTGTATGTTTTGAAGATCTTTATTGAATTTATTTAATTCTTTTTGAGTTTTCTTTTGTGCTTCCAACTCTTTGTTTTTATCTTCTCTTAAAGCATCTATGACTAATTGGATATCATTGACTTTCTTTTGTACCTCTTCTACTTGGGTATTAAAACCCTCTATGTCTTGAGTACTGGTTGTAATATTGGCGTTAGCTTCCAAGTTTTCCTTAGCTAATTCTTCAATCGAATTGATAATCATCATAACATTTTCAAGTGCTCTTAATTTGTCCATTGTACTCTCTAATTTTTTATTCTGGTCACCAATATGAGTTCTTAGCTTTTCTGTATTCTCCCAAAACTTATTTTTTTCTAAAATATGAGATTCGATTTTTAAAGTTAAAGCGTCTTGTTCTAAATTGAGATTTTTAATGTTTTCTTCAGTGTTAATTATAGTATTTTTCTTATTTTCTATATTTGAATTTAGTTCTTGGATATTATTCTCAATATCAATGATTTTTTCATAAAAATTTTGTATTCCCTGCAATTCTTGAAGTTGTTTTTGCAGATTGTCTAACCCTTGTTGCTTTAATTCGATATCTTCCTTGATAGTAGAAACTTTTTCCCAGTAGGCCTCTTTGAGTTGTTTTAAATTTTTTATTTCTTCGTTGAAATTCTCTTTTTGTTTTTCTTCTATTATAATATTCCTCTGCTTAACCTCATCTTCAGATTTTTCTATTTTTTCATGTAATTCGCTGATTCTTTTATTAACTTCTTCTAATCTCTTATTAATTGCTGATAAGTCGTCTGAATCATGCTTTTCTTGAGTATTTATCCTAGTTAAGTCTTTCTCAATTTTGTTTAGATCCATATTTTGAGATGTGATATTTTCAGTAATCTCTTCAAGCTGTTTATACAGCTCTTGCGATTTTGACATAGTGAGTTTTCGCAATGATAAATATACATTCTCAAGAATTTCCATTAAATCTTGAACGAAACTATCAAAAGTTGATGTAGATTGTTGAATCTCTACATCAGCAGTCTCCTTTACTGAATCAATTAACTGATCGATCGTTGTGTCAACATTCTCAGTAAAAAGAGTTAAAGTCTGAAGTATAGACTTAAGAGTTTCAGACATTTCAGCAACTTCTGGTTTCTGTTCTGCTTCTGCTTCTGCTTCAGAGCTTACGTCTTCAACCGTTTTCATAATATCGATAATATCAAGTACAAATTGTTTAAAGTTGACTGCTGATGTCTCAATTGCCTCAGCATTAGACTGTTGTATATTGCTCTTGATAGATTCGACGGAGATATTGATGTTCTGAGTGAGCATGTTCAATATTTGCAAGATTCCAGTTATATCTTCTGTATTTCTTTCGTAATCTTTTTCAGTATTTTCTATTTTAACTGACAAATTATTTTTCTCAGTAGTTAGCTCTCCTAATCGTCTTTGAATGTTATCTTTTTTTTCATTAAGCCCTTCTGATTCAGAGCTAGTTTTAGTTAAATTTGCGTTTAGAGTTGACGATTTTAGTTCTAAATCTTGTTTTTCTCTCTCAAGATTGGTTAATTCTTTTTTTAATAGATTTAACTTAGTATTAATATTATCAATTTTATTTTTGTTATCATTAATTTCTGATTCAATAGAATCCTGTTTCATTAACAATAATTCTAATTCTTGTTCATTTTTTCTGTAAATAGAATCTTCATCTTTTAATTGTTTTCGGTAAATGTTTAATTCATTAGTTAGGGCTTGTTTTTCCTTTAATAGCTCTTTTAAAGCTTCTTCTGTGTCTTTCCCTTTACTTAATTCTTTTATTTTTTCTTCAGTTTTAATTTTATCAGAGGTCAACTTTTCTATCCTATCGGTATTCATCTTAATCTCTGTATTTAGTGATGATAACATAGATTTGAAATCTGCTGACTTTGAACTAAGTTTGTTCTTATCTTCCTGAAGATTTACAATAACTTTTTCTAAATCCTGTTGATTTTCGTTCTCCTTTGAGATTTTTATATTTAAGTCATCAATTTCTTTTCTTATTGCTTCAGCTTCATTTTTTGTATTGGCTATCGCCTCTTCAATGCTTTCTGATTCTCCTTTTAATTTGCTAAGTTCTAATTCTAATTTTTGTTTTTTTTCTTCGTTTTTTTTTATATTTTCTTTCAGAATTTTAATTTGAGCTTTATTCGATGAAATACTTTGCTTTATAATGGAGATTTCTCCATTAAATCCTGTTTTTACATCGTTTTGATCTTTAATTTTTGCATCAATATCAGCTAGTTTTTGGAGTTTACTCTCTATTTCTGCTTTTGCTGCTTCAATTTGACTCTCTGTATCTGCTACAACCTTCATTTCTGATTCAATTAAAGTATCAAATGTCTGACCTTCATCAAGAACCATCTGCAATTTTTCCAAAGTATTAATTTCTTGAGAAATTTTTTCAATGGATTTATTTGCAAGGGCTAAAGACGTTTGATTTGAAGATTGTTGCGTTTTAAGTTGAGTTATTTTTTCAGTGATTAATTCCCTTTCTTTTTCTTTTTCAGTTATTGTTTTTTGTATATTTTCCATAACTAATGATTCTTGTTTTAAAATTTCATCCTGCCTTGTTAATTTTTCTTTTAATTCTTCTAAGATTGTATTAGATTCTTCAATACTTTTTTCTAGATCATTTTCTTCCTTCCTTAATTTCTCTATCTTTAATGCTATCAATTGAGCGTTGTATAAGTTGATTTTTTCATCTAACTCTTTCCATACTAAAGCGTCATTCTTTTCTTTTTCAACTTTTTTTAGTTGAGAAGAAACTTCTTTGAAAATTGCTTCAAATTGGCCTAGATCTCTTTCAGCCTTTTCTAATTCCTTCATAGTTCCATCCTTCATCTCATCGTATTTCTGTAGTCCAATAAGTTCTTCAATAAATATTCTACGTGCTTCCGGGTTCATGTGAGTTAATTCTACTATTTTCCCTTGCAGAACGAATTGATTACTTCCATCGGGATCTACATTTGCAGCTGCAAGAGCATTAAGAATCTGAACTCTAGTGCTATTTTTACCGTTCATCTTATACCCTCCGCCCCCACCTCGTTGAATTGTTCGAGTAACTTCAAATGTATCTGTTCCACCGGGAAATATTTGTTCTGAGTTATCGAAATATAATGTGACCGAAGCTCTATTTGAAGGGTTTTTACCTCGGGATCCCGCAAAAATCAAATCTTCAAGACTCTTAGCTCTCATAGTTTTTTTGCTTAGTCTACCTAAAGCAAATGTTAAAGCGTCAATAA
>DATKTW010000113.1:0-36846 GCA_035530895.1 Candidatus Nanopelagicaceae bacterium | reverse complement strand
ATTTCTTCATCAATCTTGCGTTGGGAAATATCTTGAATAGTATTAAAAATAATAACATCACCGCCCACAGCTTTAGCAATCGATGTTAAGGAACCCCAAAATAATTTTCCATTCTTTTGCTTGAACTTTGTCTCAAATTCCCTTACAGGTCCGTTGTTAAGCAATTGTATATATTGAAGTCTATTCGCAGGATCAGCGAACAAATTTATAGCAGGTGTTTTTAGAAATTCTTCTTTGGAATCAAAACCGAACATTTTAATTGAGTATGAATTAGCTTCAAATAATTCTCCTTTTGGATTGCTTATGGTAATTCCTATGGGTAGAGCTTCTATAAGATCTTTAATTTTTTTTTCTGACTCGATCATCTCTCTCTCTATACGCCTTTGTTCGGTTACATCATAAGCAATCGCGTAAATAGCTTTTTTATCTAAATTAGCAACTGCAGACCAAACTAGAGTACGGTAAGAGCCATCCTTACTTCTATAATGATTTTCGATATGTTTTGTTACAGAACCTTGAGAAAGTTTTTCGATCTCAATGTTTGCAGCCTCCCAATCGTCGGGATGAAGAATGCCAATAAAATTATTACCAACTAAGTCAGTTTCGTCATAACCTAATATATCTTTCCAACCTGGATTAATTCGCTGGATAATTCCATCAAATCCTAGGACTAGTAAAATATGAAGAGGTAAATTAAAAAATCTGTTGCGTTCTTCCTCTCCTTCTTTTTTTTCAGTGATATTAGTATGTATTGAGACAATGACTCTTCCATACTCAGGATGATCGAAAAGTGAAACATTCGCATAACACCAAAATGGAGTTCCATCCTTTTTGATATTTAACACCTCTCCATGCCATTCTCCCGAGTCTTTTAAGATTCCCACGATTTCGTTTTTTGTTTCTTCAGGAGTCTTATCAGTTGGAGCATTGACAATTGCGGCATTTTTATCAATCATTTCACCAGGGTCATAGCCAAACATTTCTTCAAATCTCGGGTTAGCATAAACAATAGTAAAATCTTCCAATCGAATGAGATACACCCCCTCACTCATGTTTGTCATGATTTCACTTTGCAATCGTATCTTCTCTTCTTTCTTCTTGTGTTCGGTAATATCGGTGGAGCGATTAATTATTCCTATAATTTTATCTTCTTCCCATATTGGTCCACAATGTACATCAAAATAAAATTGATTCCCCTCCTTGTCAACATATCCCATCCCAAAGCGATGGGGTTTGCCTATTTCTATTACATCTTTAAAGTGTTTTCTAACACTTTCTTTAAATTCTTCTTGAACAAAATCGTAAACTGATTTTCCAATCACTTCATCAACAGTTAAATCGGGCACGGTATAATTAATGAATGTAATTTTTTCATCCTTATCCATCGTCATAATGTAATCGGGAGAATTTTCCGTGATGGATCGCCATTTTGCTTCAGATTCTTTTAACTTTATTTCCATATTTTTGCGCTCCGTAATATCAGTGGCAGCACCTTCAATGCGATTTTCTTTTAAATTTATCCGGGCATAGATATTAGCCCAATAGGCAGTGCTATCTCTTTTAGATACTTGTATTTCGTAATTCTTTATGTCACCATTCAGCTTTATTTTTTCTAACATTTCGTCCCGATCTTTCAAATTCACGTAATGCTCGATAGCGATATAATCTGCTAAACATTCCTCTCGCGTGTTATATCCAACTAATCTGGCAAACGTATCGTTGCACTCTATAAATTTACCATCGGTATTTCTTGACCAAAAGAGTCCTACCTGTGCGTTATCAAAAAAATATCGGTATTTTTCTTCTGATTCTTTTAATTTTTGCTCAGCTCCTACTTTTTCTGTAATATCTATTTGAGATACTAAATCTGCAGGACGACCTTCATAGGTTATTGATCTAGAGAAATTATCGACCCAAATCAGTTCACCTGTTTTTTTAATTCCGTGAACTATATAATGAACTAATTGAGTGGTATCTCCTGTTTGTTTCTTTAATCCTTGTTCCTTTGCGATTTCTAATGTATCGGGAGCAAATATTTTAAAAAACTCCATAGGCTTCCAATTTAACACTTCTTCTAGGGAATATCCATATATATCTGCCATTGCTTTATTAATATATTTAATAGTATTATCCTGTAAAATCCCAATCCCCATTAGATTTTGCTCAGTAATATTTCTGAATTTTTCCTCCGATTCTCTTAATTTATCTTCTGTTTTTTTTAAATCAGAAATATCACGATTAATTGCAACTGCACCTATTGGATTCCCTATAGAATCTTTAAGTAATTTGACAGAACTGTATACTTGTATCTTTGATTTATCTTTTTTAGGCTGAATTACCTCGCCTTGCCAAAATCCTTCTCTAAAAAATGTCTTCAACACAGTTTTTTCTTCATCATAGGGGTATTCAACGCGAATCGTCTCGCTGATATTTTTCCCTATAACTTCTTCTGCAGACCAGCTATACATATTTTCTGCAGCTTTATTCCAGCTAAGAATGTTAAAATCGATGTCTGTAGAGATTATCGCATCAGACACACTTTCAATAAGTTTAGCTTGGTAGCGTATTTGCTCTTCTGATTTTTTATGTTGTGTAATATCCTGGATCGTAACTAAAATATAAGATGATCTCGCAATTTTAATTGCGATTGGATATGTACTGATCCAAGCCAAAGTCCCATTTTTTTTATAGATTTGAATCTCAGAGGGCTCTGGAACTCCTGTTTTAATAAATTTTTTGAAACTTCGAGCTAACTTTGGTAAACCATCGTGGGAAAAAATATTGAATTTGAGAAAATCTTTGCCCACAATTTCTTCATTTTTGTAACCAAATAAATTCTCCGTCTGAGCATTGCAATCCTCAATCCTTCCGTCTAAGTTGATCAATACTATAGCAAAAGGGGATTTTTCAAATAGATTCTTATATTTATCCTCGGATTCTTTTAATTTTTGTTCAACCTCCTTACGCTCGGTTATGTTCCTACAAAGACCTTCAATTGCAATAAAATTCCCATCGCGATCAAATATCCTTTTATTTGATTGTGTTATCCATCTTTCTTTATTATCCGGATCGATTATTTTATACTCGTATGTTTGGGGCACTTTACCTTTTAACAAGTCAGCCCATTTTTCCTTAAAATAATCAATAAAATCGGGATGCATTATTTTTTTTATTAACATTGAATTATCGAGAAAATCTTTAGAACTATATCCAGTAACATATTTTATAGCTGGACTTAAATATGTATAATTCCCATCAGGTAAAGATATTCGATATAATGCCTCATTTAGGCCTTCAACTAACGATCGATATTTTTTTTCTGATTCTTGTAAATCAATCCGAGAATACCATCTCCTAAGTTCAGTCGATGCTGATTTTGACATGATTTTAAGTATGAAAATCTCATTTTTGCTCATTTCTCGGTTTTCTGTATAGACTACACAAAAAGTTGCTAATGGTTTGTTATTAAATCTTACTACATAGCCTACATATTGTTTTAAATTGTATTTTCGAACATTTTCATCAGTCTTTATGTAATCAGTTTTATCTAGGTTACTTAAAATAACGACCTCATCTGGATTGTCTTTGATTATATCCGTACAAATGTGACCTTTTGGATCGCTCTCTCGAGTGAAATTAGGAGGTTCGTTGTAAATAACAAGCGATTCTAAAACTTCTTTTCCATTCACTCTCTTTGTAATATTGAATAACCCACAATCTGCTTTTAGAAGTAAACCTGCAGTGTTTATAAGAAGTTGTACATTAAAGATTGGGTCTTCTTTGAATTTTAAGAATACCTCATTTAATTGCTCAAAGATGTCTTGAGATTCCTCTAGTTTTTTTTCAGTTTCATTCAATTCGGTGATATCTCTTATAAATCCTATTAATCTAGCTTTATCATCTAATTTTATTAATTTCCCTTTTGCGAACACAAGAATATAATTACCTTTTTTGTGTTTAAGTCTCAAACTTGAGAGTATAACTTCTTTTGACTTAATAGCTTTTTTCATAGCCTTCATTATACCTGGAACATCATCAGGATGAATAAATGTAATGAGGTTTGTTCCAATCATCTCATCTGGATGATAACCAAGCATATCATAAGCTTGTGGGCTAATTAAGCTAATTGTTCCGTCTAAATCTAATTCTCCTATAACATCAGGAATGGAACCAATTAAGTAATTATATCTAATGTCTGAATTAGATAACATTTCATTAGTTGCTGTCATTCTTAATCCCTTAAATTATACGGAAAGATAATAATATTACATTTTTGTCAGTTACTATAGAGAATACCCGACTCTATATGTATATGCAAAAAGAAATTAAGATAGATAAGTATTTAAAATAATTGCTCAACTATATTCTATTTGTACTTGAACTAAGGTAGTATTTCCTAAAAAGAAAAATATTAGTGAATCTATCGCAAAATTATTTTATTTACACTATAAATTAAATTATATTTATGCATATACGTTTACTTTTTGTACAACAAACAAGATAGGTACATATTTTTTTTAAATTTACACCTATAAACCTGTATTGCGTTTATAAAAGAACACAAAAATAGGAGGGATTGAGAATAGTAAATTCTAAAAGTAGTTCGACGAAGGGTTATACAGGAAGCCTTGAAGAAATAGAACTGATACTGGATAATGTTCAAGAGTTGGTCTTTTATAAAGATACAGAAAATAATTTAATTCATGTAAATAAATATTTTGCCGACAGTCATAAATTAAATAAAAAAGAATTTAAGACATTTAAACTATTACCAATACTTGACGAAATCGGTTCAATCGTAAACCATCTATTTGTAAAGAAAGGAATAAAGATGAATTTAATAGATATAGAGGAAAGTACTCATATTAATGCAGATCCTTTTCGATTTAAACAAATTTTATACAATTTAATAGATAATGCGATAAAATTTACTGAACAAGGACAAATCAGTCTAAAATGGGAAGATAAAGACAGTTTATGGGAGTTCCAAATTCAAGATACTGGAATTGGTATTGCTGTAGAAAATTATGATATTGTGTTTAAAGAATTTGGTAGAATAAAAAATGATAAAACATTACCAATTTCTGGCTCAGGAATCGGTTTAGCACTAACTAAAAGATTAATCGAACTACATGGTGGAGAGATTTGGTTTGAAAGCGAAGTAGGAAAAGGTACAACCTTCTTTTTTTCAATTCCTAAAGAATATAACTTTAATCCCTAAAATATTATATAACTGAAGCTACTCTCCTAATCCTGTTTCTGGGAGTATAACAATAAAATTACTACCTTTCGCTGAATCACCCTTAAACCTGTCTTCTACCCATATTTTACCCCCAAATCTTTCCACAATTAGATTTACAAGTGATAGACCTATTCCCATTCCACCAACATAATTATTTTCTTTTGAACCTCTAGTAAAAATAGTTGCTTTTCTAGAATCTTCAATACCAATCCCATTATCAAGAAATTCTACTTTAACATAAACTAATCCTTCTTGTTCCTCCTCAGAAATTTTTATTAATATTTCTATTATTGAATTCTCGTTATGTTTCACAGCATTCATTAATATATTTTCAAACACTTCTAACAATTGCTCAGATGCTTGTATAACGATGTTTTTGCTCGGAGAATCAACCTTTATCTCTATATTATGTGACTGATAAGCTTTTTTTAAGTTTCCTATTGCTTTTTTCAAAAGATTACAAATATCAATCGATTTCAAAGGTTCTTCAAATTCCTCAAGTTCGGATAATTTGCGAACATTTGATATCAATTTTGATCCTCTAATGATTTGGTTTTCAATTATACCTATGATATCCAAAATTTCATTCGGATCATAAGTTTTGCCTAAACGAAGTTTAGTAATTTGTGCTACTGATAATATCCCTTGTAAGATGTTGCTCATATCATGAGCAAAAACATCTTTATAAAAATTTGCTCGGTTAAAAGCTTCTTGAATTTCTTTCTTTGAGTCATCAAGTTCCTGTATTATTTGTTGCCTACCAAGGGCATACAGAATTGAGCGTTCCAAAAGTTCTGAATCTATTTTTCCCTTAACCAGATAGTCTTGCATTCCAAGTTTAAAAGATTCAATTGCTAACTCTTCATCCACTCTTCCAGTTAGGACTATAATTGGCATTGTTTTCGCCTTTTCATGTATAATTGATATTGTATCGAGCCCAGTGCAATCAGGAAGATTGAGGTCTAATAGTATAATGTCAATCTTATTACTTAGAAGCTCTTCTAATCCACCACTAAGAGTTGTGTGATTAATAAATAAAAACCTCGCTCTTTTCGCTTCTTTTAACATTTCCTTAATGAGTCTGGCATCTCCAGGATTGTCTTCAATTGTAAGTACGGATATTGTTCCATTCGACATTTTTATGATACCATCTACTAGCTATTAACAAGGAAAAAGATATTTCCTTAATCTCTTGTGGTTATGCCATCGAATCTTATTGTAATTTCTAATTTTGAGAGTTTTTAAAACTATTGCGTTATCAGAATTTAACAATAATATAAAAGAAGTAATATTAAAATGTTAACTAAAAAAATCATATATAGTTGATAAATAAAAAAGGTTGCATATTATACACTATTTTTTTTTTTAAGAACCCATGAACTCAAATTTGTTATAAAAAAGTTTAAATATAACCACAATTATTATCACTTTGTAGAATATAAATCTTAAATTACTTTTTTTTTTTAATTTGAACAAAAACTATAATAATTTTAGGTTTATTAGCAAAAATAGATTATGATAGTTCTAGATAATGACAACACTCCACCAATGCATCTTCTTGGTGTAGGGTTGATAAAAATATCGGATTTAAATGCTGGAGGCACCACGCAAGTTTTATTCCAAAAAGGTATAGGCGTCCAACTAATTCACACAATACTGAAACTTAACAAGAATAAAATTTTGACAAAAAAACAAGGCATTGCAATTGATCTGATTAGCGATTATACAGTCTATATGCATTATTTCAATACTAACCCTAGTGAAATTATACTCATTATTTATTTGGATACTAAAGAGTCAATAATGAAATTTTCGAGTTATTATGAAGTTTCCAAAAAATTAAATGAAGTTATCTATTCTTGTGAAGAATTCAGTGATATACAAGAAATTTGCGATTACGATTTTATCATTCCAAAGTCCGATTCTCTATTAGCATTTTTTATAATAAGTACCGCAGGTCACTTGTTCTATTCTAAAGTGAACAATAAAAAAAGTAGATTGAGGGATTTTGAAATTCAAATTAGTGGTTTTATTTCCGCCTTATTAATCTTTACTAAAGAAATGATTGGGCAAGGACCTGGCGTTGAACTGAATCATATAAACTTTGGAAATCAGCAAATATATTTGACTGTAAAAAATAATGTGATTTTTGCCTATTTAGTAGAAGAGGAGAGAATCTCAAAACTTGATCAAAAATATATGCAAATAGTATCTGAAGAGTTTTTGGACATGTATAAAGATAATATAAGTCCAAAAGCCTTTAGTGGGAATATTTCTCAATTTCAAAGATTTGGAAACATTCTAGATAATTACTTTGTTATATAAAGTCCATAAAATAAGTTGGTCTATGTTTAAGACGCTTTCTTGCTTGTATAGAAATTAGTAGGACTTCAACCCGATATATCTCATCTTTTCTTAATCTAGCGAAACCAGAACTTTACTTGCGCCGTATTACTTGATTTTGATTGTCATCTTGCACATATCTAAAATTTCAGTAATAGGGCTTCTTTTTTGAATGTAGTCATAAATTTTCTTATAGAGTATATACATTTTCGTGCATTTATCAACAACACTGTTTTTCTTATCAACATAAATGATAATCAGAATGTTATCTAAATTCAAACTGAAAAAATGAATATATACGCCAAAATCATCAACTGAAGCTATTAGATTACCCTGTTTTGCTTTAATAATTTTTTCTAGATATAGTTTCATTATTTTTTGAGTAAGAGAAAGTGCTATTCCTCTATGAAAAATAATATCTAACCATTTACCAGACTTAGCAACCTGAATAGCCTCTAATCCTAGCATTTCCGTACTACCACTAGAGATTTCTGGTTCGCTATATGACTCTGTTTGGATATACATTTTTTATCCTATCATAAAGATTTTTAAACACATAATGTAGATTTATACACTAATATGAATATAATTGGTACAGAAATCTTTATATTTAAACATTTGGTAGCAAAAATTTTGGATTGGAAAAATACTGAAGCTGATTAAAGTTGTTTCAAGATGAAATTAAGGACTATCGGAAACGTAATTTTAAGCTCAATAGAGATTAAGGACTTTTTACTTATATTGTAATAAGATTAAATTGTACTTTTTACTAAAGTTTATATTTAAATACACTATTGCTATTGTACAAATAATAATTTGACACAAATACTATGTAAATTAATATTAGAATTATGTGTAAATAGTTAAAAAAGTAATTTTAATTGTGGTTAATGATGTTGTTCGTATAAAAATATTGGAGGAAAACAAGGGGGATAGATAAATAATCATGCCAAATAAGATTTCAATAATTGGTAGAGCAGGAGTTGGCAAAACGAGCATAATCAAATTAATTTTTGAGGGATACGATTCTAAAGATTTAATGATTAAGCCACTTGAACCTACTCGAGGCATAAATCCTAAAGGATATTCCTGGATGGATTTAGAACTAGGTGTATTCGATACTTCTGGCCAAGAATTACCTTATTTACTTGAGGATGAGCAGGAACAATTGATGGCATTTGAAAATGCAAATGTAGTTATTTATCTATTGGATTATCCTACATGGACCTCAAAGTCTCAAGAAATTATTGATGAAATTCACACCATATATAATTCACTAAAGAAGATCAATGGAGAAATCAAACTTGTTTTAATATTTCATAAAGTTGATCTTATTAATCAAAAAATTAAAGGAAATTATTTTCTAATGAGGAATGGAGTTAAGAATCGGATAAATTTGCCTGAAAATATCCCAATTTATTTTACGAGCTTATATACTGAATTAGTTTATTCCACATTTAATGCATTCTCAGATATTCTAAGCAATTTGTCCCTTGAATCACAAAATTTGAGAGAAATTTTATATCGTAATATTACCGCTTTCCCCAGAACAATAAGTTTTATCACTAAAAAAGATAATAGTGTTTTAGTACAGTCAATTGGAAGTGAATTTAATATAAGTAATATACATAATCTTTATGTTTTAATTGCCCATTATAGAAATTTAGCTCGGAGTGCAGAAATTTTCGATGGAAAAATTCATTATGTTGACTGTGGAGCACAAGTTTTAAGTTTTCTTATAGAAAATCTAGAAAAATTTAATCCAAATCTTAATGCTCTAATGATATTCTCCGAAAACCATGATAGTGAAGAAATTTCTGAGATAATGACTAAAATAAAGTTAGATATTAGAACTATTTATGCTCAACACTAAAAAAATAATATTAGATATCATATTAACTAATAAGAAGGAAGAGGAGAATACACGATGTTAAGGAAAGTTTACATTCTAAATCTGGATAAAGTATTATATAAGAGAGATTTTGGAAAAGCCCTTAGTGAGCAAGAATTTGATGCGATAGTTCCAGATATTATCAGGGAAGCATTTTCAAAAAGGGGAAAGGAAATTGGAGTGTATGATTATTTCAAGTATAAAATCTCTTACATTATCGATAAAGATACGGATTATACATTTATGTTTATATCAGGATTAAGTGATGATTTCGATAGACTTCAAACAGAACTGATTCGATTTAAAAGAGAGTTTTTAAGCATTTTTGGAGAAATTATGAATGGAGAGTTAGATAAATCGATGCTTGAAATCATCAATCCAGTAATCGATAGTATACATAGAAATTTAAAACCTAAAATTTCACTAGTTGGTTTTTCAGGAGTAGGGAAAACTACAATTACGAAATTAATTAGGGCTGAAGAAATTCCTCTTGAACACATTCCAACTATTACTGGTGATGTTGCTACCATAAAAATCGGAAAGCTTTCTTTTTACTTATGGGACTTTGCTGGCCAGGAGCAATTTAGTTTTCTTTGGAACAAATTTATAAAGGGTAGCGATGCGGTTCTATTGATTACTAACTCAACACTTGAAAACATCGAAAAATGCAAATTCTTCTTGGAACTAATAAAAGAAGAAGCCCCTTATGCTCATTCAGCAGTTATAGGTAATAAGCAAGATTTACCTGAAGCGGTGAGTGTAGAAAGAATAGAACAAATATTGGGCGTAAAAACTTACTCCTTGATAGCAATTGAACCAGGAAATCGGAAAAAAATGATTCAAATTATTGCAGATATCTTGGAGATGAGTGCGGATATATCTCCATTACTTAAACCACTTATAGAACGAGATGAATTAATAAATCAGGCTCAACTTGCTTTAGAAAGCGGAGATCTAGATGGAGCAGCTCATCTATTTGAAGGAATAGCTGAAAAATGTCTTGAAATAGGAGATTATTCACTTAGCAAAGAATTTTACGAAAAGTGTGAAAAACTTAAACAAATTTTAGTTCAACAATGTAACTAATAATTGGGTAATTAATTATGGTGAAGCAAATTCTATTTAAAATACTTACAGTTGGGGATGGAAATGTAGGTAAAACAACCCTTCTGCAGAGATATGTTGATGGTTTATTTACAGAAGACCAAAAAATGACAATTGGAGTAAATTTTTATCTCAAACGCATTCAAATAAAAGAATATGATATAGCACTGCAATTATGGGACTTCGGAGGTCAAAAACGATTTCGATTCCTACTAAAGAAATATGTAAAAGGTGCGGCGGGAGCCCTATTGCTCTATGATTTAACAAATCTAGCAACAATGGAAAACGCTAATGAATGGGTAGAATTGGTTCGAATGCATAATTCTAGCTTACCAGTAATACTTGTTGGAACTAAATACGATCTTGTTGATCCAGAAAATGCTAATGATGATAATATATCAAAACTAGCATTAGCAAAGTTTGATTTAATTGCTAGTATTAAAACTTCCTCTAAAACAGGAAAGAATGTAGAGGATGTCTTCAATTTGCTTATTAATAATCTTCTTACAAAAGCAATGTTTGTAAGTTAATTTATTCACCTTTTTAGAATATTTGATTTAAGCAGCTGATAGCTTGCTTTTCATCTAAAGCTAAATAGTTTTGTTTCAACAAAGAGGCAAAGAATTTACGATCCTTAGGGTTAAAATACCGATAACCAAACTTATTCCAAGTTACTTCTCTATTTAATGGTGCGAATAATGCCAATTGGTTTTTCAAAATTGTCGTCAAAAGGGTCGGAATTTCCTCGTTATTCGTGCGTTTTAAGATGTTCAATAATACATCTTCACTAATTTCATTCCAAGAATCTTTGAATTGTAAGCAGAAACGACTAATATCAATCTTATTATTAGCTAGTAATTCAGCTATGATTTTTATCGCTACTCCATAAGGATTTATTCCTTGATTTAAAGCGTTAGATAGAAGTACACTTGGTAAAATAGAACCAGAATCTTTTTTTTGGGGCAGGGAATATTCAGGTAAAAGTTTGATCTGATTTAAGCCCATGATATTTCTGATATCTTTAATAGTTCCTCCAGTATCGAAAAATCGTTTATTTATAATATATTTTATAAGCTTTTGAGCGTGTATGTCTCCAAAATAGGGGTAATCAGAAGCATAAAGGAGATATTCTGACCAATCTCGGTTATCCACTCTTTTCTTATCGTGTGACTTGAACCATTTTCGAAAATCCTCAAAGAAGTTCCCAGCACCCTCACCATGAAGCATAGATAAGTCCCCATAGGTATTGGGTTGAACTAAAGCGTTATAAACCTCATAATCACCTATATTCCCTTGAGCAAAATGAGCAATAATTACTTTAAAGTGAGGTAATAAAGCCGGATTTTGTTGAATTATAACTGAACGCGTTGATTTAATTAATTCCGCGATATCTAGAATCGAACCTCTCCCCCGAGTATCAAAAATCACGGGTAGAGAATGCTTAGCAGCCTCAACTAAAACTTTCAAAGGTTTCCCTGATTTAATATCATCAATCCATCTTTCAGAACGAGGGTGGAGTTTTAATCCTCGTAGTCCTAATTTTTGCCGAGCGTAACCTACTTCGTTTAATGCTTTTTCCCCTTCCATTGGATCGCAACGCCCATACCCAATTAATTTCATGGAAAAAGGAAAGCGAGTAGTAAATCGAGAAACATTGATATTACTGGCTCGGTATCGCGCTTCTGGATGCTTATCCCTAAACACATCCTGAAACGGGAAAACTACACCTTGGTCGACAAAAGAATAAAATTTCGATTTTGCTTTTAAATCAGAATGCCTTTTCCCCAACGATTCTAAAGCAATATAAAGTTTATCTGTAAAAGGGTATGGATTGAACTCCCAACTGATTTTTGTGTGTTTTCCATCCATATTTGTTGAAAACGATTGCTCTCCAGTAGTAGCCCAATCAGATTTTATTCTACCCTGGACATTGCCCCAAAAGTCGAACGTTCCTGTTCCCGGCGCTAAGGGATTCATCATGGTTGCTCCATCCACATCTTCTCCTAAGTGTGAATGAGAATCGATTACAAAAATATTTTCCGCTCGGGTTTTTCCTTCCTGTTCAATAATCGCAGTTAGCATAGTTTTCCATACCACCTTTTTTTTATTATTAAGATATATACTTATTCTCTCATTTCTCTTGGAAGTGATAAAACTCCAGTTAATGGATTATTTAAGGGATCCTGACAATATTCAATCGTAAAGTAAATCAAATCGTATAAGATATTAGGATTTTCGTTATTATCTAACTTATACTGATAAAGGCTTAACTGATATTCTGCTTCGGTTATTGGAGGTTCGGCATAACTTACATTTCCAAAAACTGACTGAAGGATAGGTTTCAGAAACGGAGAGTAGAGAAATCCAAGTTCTTTTAGGACATCCTTCAAATAGAAGAACATTCTTTGGCAAGCTTGTATCATGTATCTAACTGGTTGGTTTTCAGGGCCCAGATATTGCTCAGCAAATTCAGGATCATACTGTGCGAGATGCTCTCGCGTAAGGTTCTGGGGCCGAAATAGGGAAATTAAACCTCGTTCAATTGCTGTTTTTCTGTTATAAGCTATGGTCTCACTTCCCGCATCTGGTACCCAAACTTCTTGCTCTAATAACTTTCGAGCCTTATAGCACATAGCCTCCAATAAGAGAGCTATCCCAATTCTACGACAGATTGATATTTGTGCATCGCTAACTCTAATTTCGATCGTCCCCCAATCTGTCATTGGGAAGACATCTTGAAATCTACCATCCTCTAAGCTTGCCTTTTGTACCGTTTGGAGGAAATAATTAATAGAATTCTCACTTAAATCAGTTAAGTAAGGAATGAAATGCTTTGGGTCGTTATTACTAAGCATTGTAGTGTTATTTTTTAACCTTAAGGAGCGGACGCAATTTGGAGCCGTTATTCTATTGTTAACAATCTTAACTACATCTGTAGGTTGGTTATTTAGTATTGGAGAATTACAAGTAAGTGCAATAATGTGTGGAATAAAATTTCTTATCATACAATAAGCTTGGACTTTTTCCAAATCTGATTTGAATGATCCAATGTGACTATGGTCTGCCTGGCTTAAACCTCGCATGTAACTCGATGTAGCGGGATTTATGGCAGAAGCTATGATATGTAGATCTTTTGGTAGGGTTGCTTTTGCGAGTAGAAATAAGGTGCTTGCCCAATATGCTAGTTCTTCAGCGTATTCGCACGGAGGAGTTACCAATTCCAATATATATGTCACAGCAGTTACATTACCGTCGCGAGCAAATGTATCTATGTCAACTTCAACGCCATTGGGTAAACGATATCTGATATCCATTGCATATCCTTTTTCAAGATCATCGCGACCATATGGTCTAGCGGTTACTTTTTGCCTTATATAATCCGGAACAGGTAAGAAATCCTCTCTAGCTTCATATAAAATCTGATCCATAATTCTAATTGCGTCTTTCACGATTTCTTTCATTCGAAAAACCATCTCGTCGCCAGGAGGATAATTCCCATTGTCATCAGCGATAATTAATTCCATTTCTATTCCATGTGTGAAGGGTAAAGGTGTCCAATGTTCGATATCTGCAAGAATCTCTGCCCATGACCTTTCAGGTATTAAAACTTCTCGGTAATCGGTTCCAATAAATAATTTATCAGTAGATCTATCTATAGGGTTGCCAAGACTCACACCAAAAGGAAGTTCATCAACTGCTGTCGCTTTAGTTTTATGCTTTTTACCTGAATCTTGTTCTATCATTTGAGAGAAAGTCCCATACGCATCTTCACTTGATTCTTTCTGTTTTTTCTTTTTCTTATCTTTTGCCATAAATTTATTCACATTTATTATAATTAGATTAAGTTAATGATTGAATTAAATTTTTAAATAGGTTAAAATTATTGATAAATTCATAGGACAGAACCAAATTAACTATTTTAAATTGGTTCCCGTAAAAAATACTTGTTAAGTTATCAACCGTCTTTCCTCCCTTGAAGAGATCGTCGTCAATTATCACATTAACACTATCTTTAAGATTACTTACAATTTTCGATTTAATAGTATTCATTTCCTCTGAAATTGACGATAAAATGACAGTGGGTTTTCCCAAATACTGTATGAAGTCTAAATTAAAAATTCTTACCTGATTTGTTATTCTTTCAGGTTGAATAAATCTTTTTAGGGTATGTTGTATGATCCTTACTTCCTCTTCATCGTGATCGCTTATAGAAGGAAAGATATAATAAGCAATGGATTTATCGGAATTATATGCTAACTCCGAGTAAACTCTATCTATTAAAGGGAAAATACTAAAATTAAAACTAAATAAGGAAATTAGGGCGATATTAAAATTAAAATTGCCTGCGAGGACATTATTACTCACATTTCCTCCAATGAGAGAAAAATTTTGTATTTCATTTGATACATTAGATGTATATGTATTCAATACATAGAATTGAGAAAATTGACCAATAGGTTCTATTTTGGTTTTTTTTCCATCAACCATTTCATAAATCTCGTTGAAAAGGTCCTTCGCGATATTTTCTCTAAGCTCTTCTGAACTTAACTCTCCTATTATTTTATCCGCTGTTTCAGGGCAATCTAATTCGGCCAATATACAAATAGTTTCTTTAAAATATTCGTAAGCAGGATTGTTATACTTACGTTCTGATAGTGTTATTTTCTCTGAGTTCAAAATAATCTGATCGATCTGTTTTAAAATAGGGAGAATCAAGTCGTCCTTATTTTCTTCATGGAAATTTTTTATAATATTGAATAAAACCTTAATTTTAATAATCTCATCTTCAATTTGCTCTACAAGCTTAAGAGCTATAGATGCTTCTTTTTCTAAAGAACCATAAAGTATATCGAGAAGAATTTTTTCCCTTACCGTTGCCTCTTCAATTAGTGAGAGAATTTTAGGAATTTCATCAGAATTAACATCAACATAATCATGGGCTATGTTTTTAATCATCTGATTTTTTTTATTAAGATTTTTTAGGTTCTTAACTGTCTGTAAGCTCCCATCCAAATTTTTAGGAGCGTTAGCCCTAATTAGGGCATAGTATAATTCTATCTTTTCTTTTTCGTCAGTGATCTGTAATGCGGTATCAAGAGCTTTTTCAAATTCACCAATAGAAATGTAAGATTTTGCAAGCAATTTAAGCTTATCTACAATTTCTCGGCGAGCAATTTCAGCGTTGGGTTTTAGCAGTTTACTATCCTGGGATGGATCTTCAGTTTGTGGCTCAGTAGATATATTATTTAACTCTTTAAGTTGTTTTTCAATTTTTTTAATGTCACTCTTGCTAGATGAAATAATATAATCGGTGATGTTAAATTTGTCACTTTTAGTGGGTTGAAGGAATTGTTTGTTCTTCAAAATAGAGTTTATTTTGCTCGTAGAGACAATTTCTCTTATGCGTTGAACCTTTACAATGTATTCGACTAGTTTCATCCAATAAGCATTGATTGTCAGTTTACCAAAACCGTCTCTGACAGGTGTTAACATTAAATTTATCGTTTTGGCTTCGCTCGGAGCAAATTTAACCTCATCTTTAAATTCACTTGGTGAAACATCGATCTCGAGATTTTCTCCCTCAAAAACGAACTTAAAGTGTTCATCTTTGTTAGATTGATTAATTATTTCTAGGGAAATCGGATTTTCAACATTGGGTATTAATAGGTTTTGAGGGAATTTTTTCACGCTTATCGAAATAACGTGATTAGGTTCCTGAGCAGACATAATAGAAAGGATTTTTGGTATTAGTATTATATTAAATTACGCAAAATTGATATTTGTTACGATTTAATTAGGATGTTAATGAAATGATGAAGTGCTTCATTATCTTAATATCAACAATATAAAACTTATTGATTTTAAATATTTACTTAAGAAAAAAGATTACTTTCCCTTTCTTCTAACTCTATTAGAAAAATCTTTTAAATCTTCTATAACCATCTCTTTACTATAATCAGGCCATAAATCCGTTCTAAACTTAAATTCTGCGTAAGATGCGTCCCACAATAAAAAACCTGAAATCCTTGCACCGTCTTCCATTCCCGTCCGTATGATGTAATCTACTTCAGGAAAATTTCGAGTATAGAGGTGTTTTTTAATAACCTCTCTATTAATTTCTTCTTCTTTAATACCATTTTTAATAATTTCTTTTACTGCATCTACGATCTCTTCTTGTCCATCGTACATTATACATAAATTAATGAAATTATTATCGTTATCTTTAGTAAAATCAATTAACTCTTTAATTTTATTTCTCACTTCCTCAGGTAATAAATGAATACGTCCGATTACATTAAAATTCACTTTCTCTTGTTTGACAGTCGCTTCCTTTACTACTGCGTCAACTGCATCTAAAATAATTCCAAAAATATACTTAATCTCCACTTCGCTTCTTTTTCTTAAGTTCTCTAGCGACAAGGCATAAATACTTAAATAATGTATGCCTGCTTCAAAAAAATCGAAAAGCCTCTCTCTTAAATTTTGGTACCCAATAAGATGACCAACATTAATACCAAACAGATTTTTTGCTGCCCAACGGCGGTTACCGTTTAAAAGTGGAAAGCACTTCTAAATTCCGTCCAAAATTAAACCAACATGTTTGGGCAATTTTTTTTCTGCCATGCCTTTCAATTCTTCCAAGATGTCATAACTCTTAAAGAGATTTTTACGATGAAGACTGCTTATATAATTATAATTATTGTGAATACCATATTATAATTTTGATTTGTATGTAGAATAGTCAAAATATTAGGTCTCGCTCTTACAATCTATTTTTTATGAACATATCTAGAAATTTTAAGTCGAGAAAAGTAGTTTGGTTTTTTTCTGAAGACTTTAATGTATTTATAATCATGAATTCGTCATTCCTTCTCTCTCTTTTCTCTCTCTCGTTCATAGTCTAATTTCTGAGTGTTATGCTGTTTTCTTGTAATTTTCCTCTCGTAAAAACCGCAACACAGCAACCAAAAAGAATAGTAAAACAAAAACAAAAACTTGAGTTCCAAACTGAAATACTCTTTTAAATACACAACACGAGAAAACACTTCTTGTCATTACCTAAAAAATACAATTCCGAGTATGAACTGTTGAAAGTAGTAAACAACGAGGAATTTTTAAATAACCACCTTGCTTAGTATCAATAACATTTAACTAGAAGATTATTTTAGTAAATCAAAATTATTTATCAAATAGTTGAAATAATTTATCTGTTATAAGAGGAAATAATTTAATCTGTTATAAGAGGAAATAATTTAATCTCGTTTAAATTACAATATTTATTGAGAAATTCGAAGTGGATTGCTTATGATTGGTAATGATTATTTGTTTGGGAACATTGGTATCGATAGCGTAGGTTTTTACGCACCAAAATACTACATAAAGTTAGATGACTTAGCTCAACAGCGGAACATTGATCCGGGGAAATTTCAGAAAGGATTGATGGTTCACGAAATGAGAGTGCCCGAAGTTAACGAGGATATCATTTCGTTGGGATTAAAAGCAGGATATCAAGCACTATTAAAGGGGGGAATATCTCCTAAAAGCATAGATGCGTTATTTGTAGGAACGGAAACCATTACCTATGCTGTGAAGTCGGTTTCGAACATCTTCGCCGAATTGTTAGAGATATCGCCCAACGCGCTTACGATGGATTCATACAACGCCTGCGCTGGAGGTACACTAGCCCTCCTCAATGCTATTGCTTTAGTCGAAAAAGACATAATAAAAAAAGCGCTTGTCATAAGCGCAGACATATCATCCTATCACCTGGGTTCTCCAAGCGAAGCAACTCAAGGCTCAGGAGCGGTTGCTTTAGTAATTTCAAAGAACCCTAGAGTTGCTACTTTCAGTGAGAAGTTCGGTAAGGTATCGGGAAATGTTGACGATTTTTACCGCGCAGCTAATGAAATAAACGCTAAAGTTTTTGGTCAATATTCAGTAAAGACATATCTTGATTTCCAATTAAAAGCTTATGACGATTTGGTAAAGAATATTGGCGACTTTCACGCAGATTATTATACATTTCACGCCCCTTTCTCAAAGTTACCCATTAAATGCATGCAAGAGATAATTCAAAAACGCTGGATAAGACATATTAATGATCTTCCAAAATTAAATTTGAATCAAATTAAATCTTCCATACTTAAGAAACTCGATGCGTTTATGCACGATATTACAGTTTTACCTGAGTGGTTATATTTGAAGTTAAGAGAGAGAGGTTATTCATCGGAAACATTGGAAAATATCTCACATAAACTTATAGGGAATTTCACAGAAAAAGTACTTCCACAGTTAAGGGTTCCTTCTCATTTTGGAAATATGTATAATGCTTCTATTTGGGCGCAAATAGTCTTCATTTTAGAAGAATATGGACGCGTTAACGATGTCGTTTATTTCGGCTCTTATGGCTCAGGAGCTACTTGTATTTCTGGACTACTAAAATTCAAAAAAGGATTTAAAAAAATCGTAAATCAATCACCTCAAATCAACGATTTCATCAATAATAAAGAACTTAAGACTATTCAAGAATACGAACAAATAAAGGCAGGTGAGTCCTCACTAAAAACAGTTTTAGGCAAAATTGTTGAGCACGAAAAAAATAACAACCGAGGTTTTACGCTTCATTTCTGCGACGAAGGATGCATACTTCCTAATATTGAAGGATTAAATCATTGTCCAAAGGGTCATACGGGATTCCACGAGAAGTTTTTTCCATTGTATGCGGTGTTAAAGTCAGAACCAATAGTAAACCCTAACGAAAACAAACTTAACTATCTTTATAACGGTTTAGTAAGGATTGCCGGTAATGTGAAAGAAGGATCCTGTTTAGAATACGAAATAAGGCGGCTTGAGAATAAAGAAGAAACAAACTTCAACGCAATCGGGTTGTTAAATTGGAGTCCTATGTATTATCCCGTTCAGAACATTTATTAATTTATATCTATTAATCCTTGTTGCTGATTGTGTTTTTTCTTTCAATATTTTTCTTATAAAAACTCGTGCAATTATTAATAAACAATCACATTTACCTTAAAATATAACGATTTTATAAGAAGCGGTAGATACAATTATAATTAATAAAGGAGTGAACGATGAGTTGACTGATTTTAGTTCAGATATTTCAGGTTTCTATAAATTGTCCTTAGAGGAGAGGCAGCGCCAATTAGTTAAGCTGTTAGATTTAAATCAAGAAGAATTTGAATTGATGAGGACATTAGGATATTTTTCACCATCTCAAATTGATCGTTTAATAGAAAATGTGGTAGGAAGTTATCAACTACCATTGGGAATCGCTTTTAATTTTAAGATAAATAGTAAAGACTATATCATTCCTATGGTTACTGAAGAACCCTCAGTTGTAGCCGCTGCATCAAAAATTGCGAAGATAGCGAGAGAAAACGGTGGTTTTAAGTCAGATGAGGTAAAATCTATTATGATCTCTCAAATTCAGCTAACTAAGCTAGAAGATATAGATAAGGCAAAAGAAAATATTGCAAAAAATAAAGAAAAGATTTTGAGCATCGCAAACGAGCAAGATCCCCTACTTAATAAGCTAGGAGGGGGTGCGAAAGATCTTGAAGTTAGAGAAATAGAAACAAGGAAAGGGAAAATGCTAATTCTTCATCTCCTTGTTGATGTGCGTGATGCTATGGGTGCTAATGTAGTAAACACCATGGCTGAAGCTGTTAGTCCATATATTGAGAATCTATGTAACGCGAAAATATATTTGCGAATTGTATCCAATCTAGCTACGCATCGAATTGCAAAAAGTAGTGCCGTATTTGATAAGAACCTCTTAGGCGGAGAAGAAGTCGTAGAAGGAATATTAAATGCGTACGAATTCGCAGTTGCAGATCCTTATCGAGCAACTACGCACAATAAGGGGATAATGAATGGAGTTGTTGCTTTAGCTTTGGCAACTGGAAATGACACTAGAGCTCTCGAAGCAGGAGCTCACGCGTATGCGTCTTTAGGCGGTAATTATAAACCTTTGACGAAATTTGATTTAGATTCTGATGGAAATTTAGTAGGAGAAATAGAAATTCCTCTTGCTTTAGGGATAATTGGGGGAACTACAAGAAATCATCCAATGGCGCGTTTAGCATTGAAAATCTTAAAGGTTGAAAGTGCGGAAGAACTTGCCCAAGTGGCTGCTGCTCTTGGACTCGCTCAGAATGTAGGTGCTCTAAGAGCTTTAGCCTCGGAAGGCATTCAAAAAGGTCATATGTCGTTACATTCTAAAAATATTGCGAAATTAGCGGGTGCAACAGAGGATATTATTGAAGAAGTAGCAATGAGGATGGTAAAAGACAAAAAAATAAGAGTAGATTATGCGAAAGAGATTATTGAGTTAATTACCAAAAGTAAAAACCTTTAATTTTATAAAAAGTGTATCACAGATAGTTCTAATAAAACTTAATTAATTAGTAAACTATCACGCTAAACAATAATAAGAGATGAGAAGTATGGGTTTTAGAGATTATTTGGAAGGTCTAGATAATAAAGGGCTACTAGAGAAGGTAGATGTTGAAGTTTCGAAAAAACTAGAGATTTCTGGTATACTTAAAGAAATGGAACCTACACCCGTAATGTTTAATAATGTTAAAGAATCAGATTTTCGGGTAGTTGGCAATGTTTTCTGTACAAAAAATGTTATTGCGTCCTATTTCAATTTAACTCCGTCAGACTTAATTCCGATGCTTTCCAGAGCAATTTTAGAGAGTTCAGAGCCCGAAGTTATTAAAAATGCTCCTTGTCAAGAAATAATAGAACCAGATGTCGATTTAGATAAAATTCCAATATTATATCATTGCGATCGTGATGGTGGAAATTACATTAGTTCAGCAGTAGTTGTTACAAAAGATCCCGATTACGGCCAGAACTTGGATTTTCATCGAGCCATGCAGTTCTCGAAAGATAAATTTGCCATTCGAATAGTCCGAGGGCGGAATTTTCATACGTTCTTAGAAAAGAACGGAGAGGTGGAAGTTGCTTTTTGTATAGGCAACACTCCAAATGTTCTGATTGCTGGCGCTACTTCAGTAGAAATAGGATTTGACGAATTAAAAATAGCCAATGCTCTCGAACCATTAAATCTTGTTAAAGCACAATCTGTAGATCTTCTAATTCCTGCTGAAGCCGAGTTTATATTAGAAGGAAAGGTCATACTTGAAGAAAAGCACGCTGAAGGTCCATTTGTAGACTTAACAGAAACTTATGATGTAGTAAGAGAAGAACCGGTTTTCGAAGTAAAAAAGATAACACACAGAAAAGATGCTATCTGGCAAGCGTTATTACCTGGTGCTCTCGAACATAAAATTTTAATGGGTATGCCCCGTGAACCAACCATTTTTAATAAAGTAAACGAGACTGGAGTAAAGTGCTTAGATGTTAACGTGAATCCTGGGGGATGTTCGTGGCTACATGCCATTGTAAAAATTGACAAAGTTTCAGAAGAAGATGGGAAAAATGCGATTTATGGTGCATTTGCTGGCCATGGAAGCTGCAAACACATTTTCATTGTGGATAAAGATATAGATATATATGATCCTCTTTCTGTGGAGTGGGCAATGGCTACAAGGTTTCAAGGTGATTCTAGAATGATTATAAAAGATAAGGAACCAGGGAGTAGTCTAGACCCAAGCGCAGAACCGGGAACAAAGTTAACGACTAAAATAGGTTTTGATTTAACTAAACCTTTGATCACTAAAGGAAAAAGTTTCGAGAGAGCTGATTTTCCTAAGGTTAATCTTGACAAGTATTTTACCAAATAGGAGTTCAAAAGCATGAGGCTAAATCAAGAAGAAAAAGATATGCTTGAAGGGAAAAACGGTAAGGCTACGCAAAAATCAATGGAGATTCTAATCACTCTAGGTGACATTTTTGAAGCGGAAAATATGATTGAAGTTTATGGTGTCCAAATAGCCGGCGTTTCGTACGATAATTTAGGAGAAGCTGGTTTGGAATTTCTTAATGAAATGGCTGAAGATGGGAAAGTAAAAGTTTTAACGACTTTAAATCCGGCAGGAATGGATCGTGAAAACTGGCAGGTATTGGGAATAGATGAAGAGTTTGCAATCAATCAAAATCGAGCTATCGATGCTTTTGCTAAAATGGGAATTATAACTACATGTTCTTGCACTCCGTACTTAATTGGAAATTCTCCTCATTACGGACAGCATATAGCTTGGGCTGAAAGTAGCGCTGTTTGTTATTCTAATTCGGTTATAGGTGCTCGAACGAATCGTGAAGGCGGACCAAGTGCATTGGCTGCTGCTTTAACAGGAAGAACGCCTAACTACGGTTATCATTTAGATAAAAATCGCCATGGTCAAGTTTTAGTCTCGGTGAATGCTCCTGTCAAAGGTACGGATGAATTTGGAGTGCTGGGAAAAATAATTGGTGATAAACTAGTTGAATTAGGGAAAAAAATTCCTTATATCACGGGAATTCCCTCAGCTACTGTTGAAGAGCTCAAATCATTTTGTGCTTCAGTTGCGACTTATGGAGGTACAGCATTATTCCACATGGATGGAATTACTCCTGAGTATAATAAATACCCAAAACCAAGCGATGTTAGGTTTGAAATAATTCAAAATGAGATAGAATCTGCTCGTGCTGAACTCATAGACGATGGAATTGAAATCGATTTTGTAAGTATAGGTTGTCCGCACGCTTCAATTCACGAAATTGCTAATCTCGCAAAGCTCTTAGAGGGAAAGAAAGTTAAAAAAGAATTCTGGATTACCACAGCTCGACCAACTAAAAAGATAGCAGATGAAGCAGGCTACACCAAAATTATTGAAGGTGCAGGGGCTAAATTTGCTGCTGATACCTGTTGCGTAGTCGCACCCATTAAGGGACGATTCAAAGGAATTATGGTGGATTCAGCAAAAGCGTGTTATTACGGGCGTGCAAAAAACAAATTCAAAGTAAAAATTGGCTCAATTGAACAATGCATCGAGGAGGCAACGAGATGAAGTTAAAAGGAAGAAAGGTATATAAAGGAGTCGCCGAAGGAGAAGCGATAGTAACAAAAGATGGAATTTCATTTTATGGTGGAGTAGATCCCGAAACTGGAAGAGTGGTGGAAGTGGGCCACGAACTTGAGGGTCAATCTATCACTGGAAAAGTTTTAGTTTTCCCTACTGGTAAAGGATCGACAGTAGGTTCTTATACGATGTATAGAATGAAGAAAAATAATACAGCTCCTGTAGCAATTGTAAATAAAGAAATCGATACTATCATCGCAGTCGGTTGTATAATCAGTGAAATTCCATGCGTGGATAAGATTAATATTAGTAATATAAAAACGGGACAAAAACTCTTTGTTAATGGTTCAGAAGGAACTATCGAAATAGTGGATTAGTTTCATTTTGGTGCTTATGAAAGCTTCTGCAATTGCTCATTCAAATATTGCGCTGATAAAATATTGGGGTAATTGGAATAAGGTATCCCCAGAACTAAATATACCTTTAAATGATAGCGTAAGCATGACGAAATATGGGTTTTCGGAAAATTCTCACTTACAAACCCATACAACACTAAAATTTTCAGAAGATTTTAAGGAAAATGAGGCAATATTAAATAATAATTTTTTAAAAGGAAGAGATATGGAAAGGATTCTAAAAATCATTGATCCATTAAAAAAAATTAAAAAAATAGACTATAAATTCAAAATGATGAGTTTTAATGATTTTCCTACCCAAGCTGGTTTAGCGTCTTCCGCAGCTGGTTTTGCAGCACTTACTATTGCAGCTGCAAAAGCATTAAATCTGGATTTAACTAAAGAAAAACTATCTACAGTTGCAAGATTAGGTTCTGGTTCTGCAGCACGCTCAATTCATGGTGGATTTGTATATTGGCATCGGGGTATCTCCCATGAAACCTCTTTTGCAGAAAAGATATGTGGCCCATATGATTTTGATATAAATGCAATTATTGTTATAATAGATGAAGGGAGGAAAGATGTTACATCTGACTTAGGTCATGAATTGGCAAAGACAAGCATTTTTAATACAATACGAGCTAAAAAATCTCATGAACAAGCTGATGAAATCAAAGGTGCAATTCTAGATGATGATTTTAAGAAAGTTGGAACGATTGCTGAAAAAAATTGTATATCTATGCATACAATAATGATGACATCTGATCCACCTTTATTTTATTGGAGTCCACACACTTTAAGAGTAATAAAGAACATAATGTATATACGAAAATCTGAAAATTTAGATTGCTACTTTACCATTGATGCAGGGCCAAATGTGCACTGTCTATGCAGACCAGAAAGTATTGAATATATCCAAAATATTTTAGAAAATATTGAAGGTATCGAAAAAACTATTCTAGTAAAGCCTGCTAATGATTCTTATATTACAAATGAGCATTTATTTTAATATAACTCATAATCATAATCTTTCTTTATCCAACTTCTTAAATAAAGTTAAAAATTATCTAAATAAGATATAGATTAAGATATTTTTATAGATTCGAATATTTTCAAATTTTAATATATCATCTGAGTAAAATTGGTGAAAAATCTGGGAACTGGAATAGGATATGGAAAGACTATATTATTTGGCGAAATTTGATTCCCATTTCAGGAATTAACGCTATCATTTCGTAGTTTATGGTCTTCCCGCAATTGCCTCAGCATTAGGTTCTTATACAACTGCAGAAGTTAAAGTGGTTGATGGAAAAGGTTGGGAAGTCATCGATCAACGCCCGGCAACTCCTGGGTATAAGGAAAAAAAATACAACGAGGCAATGCAATCCATTGAAAATGTTATTGAGCACATGAACATAGATGTTGGATGCCAGAAACTTGAAATAACTTTTTCTGGAGATTTAATTGCCGCCAGTGGTGTTGGTGCTTCTGCTGCACAAGCTACTTCTCTAGCCCGTGCAATAAATGATAGTTTTAATCTAATGTTGGATGACGAAAAGATTAACGAAGCTGCCTACGAAGGTGAGAAAGCATATCATGGAACGCCATCAGGAATTGATAATACAGCTTCCACTTATGGTGGATTAATATGGTTCGTGAAAAATCTTAACGGTGGGAAAAATATTATGGAAGTCCTTCAATCGCCAAAAAAGATGCCATTAGTAATCGCAAATTCAGGAATAACAGCCTCCACTACAGAAGTAGTTGCTGATGTGCGGAGTTTAAAAGAAGCCAATCTCGAAAAATTCGAGAAAATATTTAGCGATTATAAAGATTTATCAATAAAAGCTAAAAAAGCATTGCTTGAGAGCGATGATGTCAGTATTGGGAATTTAATGAATCAAAATCATAAATTACTTCAAGAAATCACGGTCTCGGGGGAAATTAACGATAAATTGGTTGAAATAGCTTTAAATAATGGCGCATTAGGCGCAAAGATGACGGGAACTGGTCGGGGCGGATTGGTTATTGCTTTAGCCAAAAACGACGAGGTCCAGAAAAATATTGCTAATGCTATAGAAGTGGAAGGCTACGATGCCTGGAAAACATTGATAGGATGAGTGTAAAGCAGACTTGAATAGCAAAAAAAAAATAATTATATTAAAACTAGGAGGAAGTTTACTTACTGATAAAAACAAACCATTCTCCATCAGAGAAGATGTTGTTAAAAACGCAGTTAGTCAAATAATTAAAGCTAATGAAAAACTTATTTTAATCCATGGTGGTGGCTCGTTTGGTCATCCCCTAGCAAAAAAATTTAGTATTTCTAAAGGGCTTGATAAATCTATTCCTAACCAAATTCTTGGGGTTGCTCAAACCCATCAATCAATGAATAAATTCAACACCTATTTAATTAATCATTTTTTAGAACGAAACTATCCTGTTTTATCAATTCAAGCTTCTAGTATATTTATTAAGGATTCTAAAGTTACTTCAACTAAATCTCTAGATGTTATTGAATCTGCTTTAAATCTCGGTATAATGCCGATACTTTACGGTGATATTATCCTCGACAAACAAGGTTCCTTCTCGATTATTTCCGGAGATGAAATAATTTTAGCGTTATGTCAAAATCTAAGGAGCTATAATATTTCAAAAGTTGTTTTTGCAATGGAATCAGATGGATTATATATCAATGATAAAGATAACAGTGATAATTGTAAATTAGTTACAGAATGTTATTCCAACGAATTAGACCGCTTAAGCTTAGCAGATCTCGGTCAAAAGATAGATGTTACAGGTGGTATAAGAGGTAAACTTGATTTCATCAAAACTATCTGTAAATCCAAAATTCCTGTCCAATTAATAAATGGATTAATCGAGGGTAATATTCATAAATCATTAACGAATCAAACTTTAAATTGTACAAATATATTAATTAATGAATAATTTTGCATTATGACTAGTAGCAAATTTGAAAAAGATAATATGCCTAAACCAGAACAAACTAAAGAAATATTCAATAGAAAGGAAGAACATCTAAAAATTCCTATAGAATACGACGTACAACATTCTATTAACTATTTTGATGATATCAAACTAATTCACCATGCGATTCCAGAAATTGATCTTGAGGAGATTGATCTCTCATTTAACTTCTTTAATAAACAAATTTCGGCGCCTATTTGCATTTCGGCTATAACAGGAGGTCACCCTGTTTCAAAAGAGATTAATAAGATCCTCGCCAAAGCTTCTGAAGAAGAAAATATCATTATGAGTGTTGGAAGTCAACGAATTGGATTGGAGGACCCATCGACAATAGATTCTTTTAAAATCGTGCGTGAGGTTGCTCCTACGATTCCTGTTATCGGAAATTTGGGTTTAGGACAGGTAAGTTCAGATTATTTTAGGCAAGAAGATTTGACTGCTTGTATTGATATGGTAAACGCTGATGTAATGGCTATTCACTTAAATGCTTTACACGAACTCGTTCAATATAAGGGAAATATCTCGTATAGAAATTTTAGACAAAATTTCAAGAAAGTTAGAGAAAATACGAAGATTCCCCTCCTCGCAAAAGAAGTTGGTACCGGTATTAATCAAGATCTTGCTTTAATGCTTGATGAGTTAGGTTTTGATGGATTTGATGTTGGAGGAACTGGTGGTACGAGTTTTGCTGCGATAGAATCAAAGCGTAATAATTTTGATAACGATAGATATTCCCGAAACCCAGCAGATGTATTTAGGGAATGGGGGATTCCTACACCCGTCAGTATTGTCAATGTACGAAAAGTATCTCAAAAATTAACTATTGCTACCGGTGGATTAAAAACAGGAATTGATATTGCTAAATCGATTGTACTCGGTGCCGATGTTGGTGGGTTTGCTTATAAATTCTTAAAATCCTCATGGCAAGATAGGAAAAACGATACGATATCAAATACCGTAAGGGAAATAAGAACGCTGAAAAATGAATTACGCTCAAGTTTATGGCTAATGAATTTGAACAATTTGAGTGAATTGAAAAACAAACGGGAGAAATGTGTTATTATTGGCGATTTATACTTCTGGTTAAATCAATAGCAATATCGTTTTATCTTATCTACTTATTTCCCCATCTCTTGATCTCACTATCAACACCGATGTGATCAAGAATTCTCCCTACGAAATATTCGTTAAGCTCTTTGACACTTTTAGGTTTTATGTAATAAGATGGAATTGGTGGGGCAATAACTACTCCCAGTCTTGATAGCTTTAGCATATTTTCTAAGTGAATTGCGCTGAAAGGACTTTCTCTTACAACTAAGATAAGTTTTCTTTGTTCTTTTATTATCACATCTGCTGCTCTAGTAATCAAGTTATCTGCATAACCGTTAGCAATTGCTGCTAAAGTTTTCATAGAACATGGAATTATAATCATAATGTTATTTTTATAAGAACCACTAGCAGGACCTGCTGTTAAATCGTCAACATCATAATATTTATCAGATAATTCAATTATATTATCTACCTGATAATCCGTTTCAATGTTTATGATTTTCTCGGCTACTTTTGTGATAATTAGTTCCGTTTCTAATCCATTTTTCTTCAATTGCCGAAGTAAAATTACAGCTAAATCAACACCACTAGCACCAGTAATTGCAACGAGTACCAAATATATTCACCTTATGCTGTTTAGAATTTTCTTTCTAATACAAATTTTAGTAAATTTTCAAAAAATTCTATCTCGGATTCGTTCACAACTGGTTTTAATTTCTCAAGTGCATCTTTTGCTTCTTCATAATATTTTGTAGCAAGCTTTTTACATGAATTAATTGCATCTGCTTCCTTAAATATGTCTCTTACTTCTTCGACTTCTTCTTCACTCATCTCTGATTTCGACATAAGGTTGACTAAGTACTTCTTCTTTTTTACATCTAAATTGTTCATAGCTTCAATTAACAAGCAAGTGCGTTTACCTTCACGAATATCTCCGTCTATTGGTTTTCCAGTTACCTTTTCGTCCCCAAATGTTCCTAAGATATCATCAATTATTTGAAAAATAATCCCTAAGTTTACACCATATGTTGACAAATGAGGGGTGTATTCTTTCTCGATTTTTGCGTAGCTTGCTCCAATTAGGATTGATTTTTCAATAAGAGCTCCAGTTTTAAGCGAAATCATATTGATATACTCATCGATTGATAGATTTTTCTGATTTACCATATCGATTTCAATTAAGACACCATGAATTACCTCAGTAAAGGCCTGTCTGTAAAATCGAATTGAATTAAGATTCAAATCCATCGCAAAGTTGTTGCTGAAGTAAGCCTGTGAGCCCACAATAAACGCGGAATCTCCCCCAATGATACCTATGCTGGTTCCAAAATCTGCAGCATTCATTTTCTTAAACTGATATTTCGAGTGATATTGCGCAAATTTATAGTGAAACGCAGGTTTACCCCGTCGAAAATTGTCCTTGTCGATGATATCGTCATGAATTAAAGTTGCATTATGTAGAAATTCTATCCCTATACTTGGAAGAACGATTTCATCTTCCGTTGTATTTGTAATCCCATTATATGCGGCGATAGTAAGCAATGGTCTGATTCTCTTGCCTCCTACTAAAAAATACTCTTTCATTTCAGAATAATAATCTATTAAAAACTTGTTTTTCATCTGGTCAATCATTCTGTTAAAAATAGAACCAATCGCGACATTAATTTTGGGTTTATACAGTTTTGAATATGGAATAAATTTGATATTTTATCACCTAATCTAATAATTTTTTCATAACTATTTCTGAAGCACGGTGTTTTTCCCACAATCTTAAAAATTTTTTTAGACTATCATCATCTTTGAATATCTTGTCTCTAACTATTCTCTTTGCTTTCAGTATCCTAAGGAATTTCCGATCTAAAGAATTTTCGTATGTGGTTTCTAATTTATCAAGTCTGTCTTTTTTCTCGCAAGTTTTTATAGATTCAATAGCAATTTGACCCGACATCATAGCATAGGGGATTCCTTTTCCACTTATAGGATCAACCATACCCCCTGCATCACCCACAGCAAATACTTTCTCTTCATAAAGCTTCGGTCTAAGTCCTACGGGAATTAGATGAGGCTTAAAGATCTCCATTGTGGAATTTTTCAAGGCTTCCTTTACAAATGGAAGCGCCCAAAACTTTTCAAACTCTTTTCTTGAATTCTTTACTAAATCAATTTGGTTACCCCAACCAACAGTGATTTTGTTTGTTTTTGGAAACAACCAAGCATAACCTACAGATATTAAGTCCTTGATCCCAAAAAATAAGTGAACAGTATCGTTTCCAAGAATTTTATCAATATAAGGTTTTGTTGAATTCATTTCTTTAGTAATCGTTAAAACTACATCTTGACTCTTGAAAAAAGGCCAGCCTAAGAGTTTTAGAGTCGGAGAGGAAACACCATCAGCGGCAATTACGTATTTAGCTTTGTATTCCTCTTTCCGAGTTGAAATTTGATAACCAGCTTTATTTTTTTTGATATTAATCAATTGCTCGTTATCTTTTAATATAGCTCCACTCTCAGTCGCTAAGTCTGTTAAGAATTTATCAAATACATCTCTCCACACAACTGCACCTTTACCTTTCTTTGAAAAATCTTCACCATCAACATGATGAAGTTCCAGAGATTCGATAACGCGGCCAATTTTATCTTCAGGATAATCAATTTCTTCGATAAGTTCCCATGCCATTGCTCCACCACACGCTTTATATCGTCCGCCATTATCGAGTTTCTCTTTTTCTATAAAACAAGTTGAATATCCATTATCAGCTGCAACTTTTGCTGCTATTGAACCACCAGGACCTGCCCCTATAACAACGATGTCAAATTCTTTCATAAATTAATAATTATCTCTTTTAGTATTTTTTGTGACTAAAGAGCCCTAGAATAAAAATCGTTTCACATAATCAATACTATTAATTATATAATTGGAAAAATTAGTTTACGAGAATAAATTTTTTCTAAATAAAAATAATATTGACTATTTATTATATCAATTCGAAATTATTTGTTTGCTGAGATAATTTAGCTAAGAAGTCTTTCATTTCAAACATCCGCTCATTACCTATTTCTTTTGCTGTTGTTGTAAATAATTGTAGGGGTAACTCATCATGGAACTTTTGAATAAGAAAAATCGCGCTTTTTAAGTCAGGGGTCCAATCCTCTATTCCTACAATCGCAAGTATTCTTGAAATGCCTATAGTACCCATGAAATCAAGCGTATCCGCATCATGAAAAATTATAGACTCCTTAATATCAGAAGGTTTAACATAAAACATATGACACTTAATAATGTCTTTAACGAGATCGATTTTATCTTTTGGAAAACCGATAGATAGGAGTATTTCTGAGCAGTTTTCGATTGCAACACCTGGGTGATCTTTTCCTTTTTGACGATATGGTTCGAAAGCTCCAATATCATGTAGATTTGCAGCAGCGAACAATGAATCTCTATCAACATCCAAATTTTGCTTTTCAGCTAATTTAATCACTAATTCGTAGACTCTTTGAAAATGCGTTATTCCCCATGCTGGATGTGTAAGAGGTTTAACAAATTCGAGAAGTTTTGCTTTCCACATTTTATAGTTCTCTCTTCTTTCTTATCACAAAGATTATTGAGTCAAACGAGTTTGTACTTTAATAGTTGTAATGACATGAGGCTCCATTTTGAGAGTGAATGTGTTACCGGATTTAAATTCAAGATAAGCTTTTATTTCCGATTTAGGTTTCTCCTCTAAAAAATTCACTATTTCGATGTGTTGAATTTGTAAGAAATTACAGATAGATACTATAGTATCTTCAGTTTTTGGTGATATATTATAAAATCTAAGGATCAAATCATCACCTTTTTCCGTCTTTTTCAATGCGCTTAGGATAATATTTTTATTATCAACATCTAAAAAACTTAACTCTGAGGGCAAAAATGGGAGAACTGGTTGCCGCTTTGCTTCATTAAAGTATGAAATAATCCCAAATGGTGTTAAGACAATTTTATCAGACGCCCTTATTGAAGACCTCACAATATCCGGTGCAATAGCATAAAAGGGATTATTAAATTCTTTTCCTCTAACATGTGTTTGGCTTGTTAACCAGTCAGATTTACTATCTTCAATAACAAGAGAGAGTTCGAATGTGTGTTTGCCAATACATTGAGCCTTTGGTGTGTTTAAGTCTGGACCCGCGTTATTTCTTCTCGAAGCAAAATCATGTCGAGATAACCATTCAATACAGCGAAGTAAAGTAATAGCTAAAGATATTGTATCATCATCATTAATTACAGCTTCGTATTCTGGTAATCCTTTGTTTAGAACCGAAAAAGTTATTGAATCACCGCTAATTGACACGAAATCTTTCTGATGGTTTGTGGGCAATGGTTTCTGAGCCCAGTTTTTAGCTTCAGGTAGTTCTATATTTCTAGGATTGACATAAAAGTGTCCATCGCTATATACTCTTTTAGATTTAATTTTTGAAGGAAAGAGCACGCGAATTCTGTGATCTTTACTCGCATTTTCTAAAACAATTTTAAAATCTATTCGCTTAATATCATTATAAAGTGTGATGTAAATATCGATTAAATTGGAAACCAGATATTCGTCTCTCATATACCTATCCTCCGATAAAGACGCAGGTAAATTAAGATTTGCTCTAATTTTAAGCGTTTTTTGAGTTAAACCATCAATCAAAGGCAAAATTTCCATAATATTCAAATCTTCAGATGTGAATTTAAGATCCGTTTGATTTTCAAGTGGTCCTGAAAAATCGTATTCATCCCCCCAATCTCCTTCATCTTCGAAGAAACAGATATTTTCATATAATCTACCCGAATTTTTATCTAAAACATTAATTTGACCTTTAAAATTTACGTTAATAAGGTAAAATTGATTTTCAATACTGTTTATGTACAACTTTAATTTATTTTCATTAAGATCGACTTTATCGGGTTTCTCTCCTGGAATAACATAATACACTTTATACCCACAAGCAGGCACTTCGGCTAAGAATGAACAATAAAAGCTGATTGAATATACCACTCTATATCTAGGTTCTTCTTCGCATTGAACAAACTGATACGGAACATTTGTACCATTCGAATCAGTAATTTTAAAATTTTCTGGGGATTTGAAACCAGTTTTTTTGGTATTAGAAATAATATTGAAATGGGCTAAATCTTTCCTTTTCCAAGGAAGTGGGTTAAAAATAATTATAGGTATTTTATTTTTCTCATTTTCAATTGAGATTAAGTCGTACAAATAAATCATCGTGTTTTTAAAAACTTCATTTCCGATTTGTTCAGCCCAATCAAATCTTGTTTCCATTTCATCGTGTACCTGATCAATTGAACAGCCACAAATAGAGTCATGTGGGTGATTTTTAATGAGCCATTTTAAACCCGTTAGAATATAATCTTTAGGATAGTGAAATTTTTTATATTTATCGAGTGCCCAAGTAATAGCAGATAGTGGTTCTGTGTACTTTTCATACAAATACTCGATAGCTGTATTTCTCTGTTTAATCCACATGCGAGCTGAAAAAACTCCAGAAAGTAAATGAGCATACTTTCCACCCCTCAATTCTCCTTGAAATGATTTTAATTCTGGATTATAGTTTAAAACCTTGTCTACATAGTATTCGAAATCATTTTGTTCTAAAACCTTATCAGGATATAAATCGTTCCACTGCTTTACTAATGCCGGAATCTCAGGTCTTGCTTCGTGATGATCTGAACCACTATTTAATAATACATAGGGAGTTGCGGTAAATTCTTCAAATCTTGTTATTACCCTTTTAATTTTATGAAGTGCTGAACTAAATTTACCTGATTTTGATTTTAAATTTAAATCTGCTACAGATCCATAACTTAGCATCAAAAATATAGCTATTATTGTACTAGAATTACCGGGGGAATTCCATAAAAATTCGATATTCAAATTTTGGTCTTCAAATTCATTTCCAAATCCTCGCCAAAACAAAACGGAAGGAATTTCGAACCCTTTAAGTATTTGTGGTAGTTGAGCAATATGCCCAAATGGATCGGGAATATATCCTGCTTTCATAACCCTACCAAATTTTCTAGCAATTTGGTGTCCAATAAGCAAATTTCTTAGTAAAGATTCTCCAGAAACCAAGAATTCGTCGGGTAAAATATACATTGGGCCGATAGATAACCTTTTCTCTTTCACATATTTTTTTATCTCATCTTCACAATCCGGGCGAACCTCAAGGTAATCTTCTAAGGGGATAGTTTGACCGTCGAGAGTAAAATTTTTGTATTCCGAATTGCTCTTTAACATTTCTAAAAGCTTGTCTAGCAAAATAACAAGTCTCGCGCGATATTCCTGGAAAGGCAGGTACCATTCTCTATCCCAATGCGTTTCAGGAACAATTATTATGTGATTAGCTTTCATTTCAACACTTACTGCTATATTAATATTTAATTTCTACTTATTAACGAAAAGGAATAAAAATTATAAACATTTTTCAAATTAATTTCAAACTTAGTTTAGCCGATAACAGACTTCCCTACGACGCTATAATGTGGTTTTTCTCCCAATAGATATAGTAGAGTTGGAACCATATCTGTTGTCTTGCAGTATGGTAATTCTAATGAAGGTACGTTAGGAGAACCTCCAATTATAAATGGCACAGTCATGGACTTTTTAAGCCCTATGTCATGAGAATACGGAGTAGAAGCTACAGTTTTTCCATGTTCATATCCAAATCCGTACTCTCCAAGCGTGGAAGTTATTATGTCGCAAGATCGGGGATTTTTAAAATAACGAGGTACTTGGTCAACTACTATAGGAAAATCAATCAGATTAGTAACTTTTAACCATTCATCAATATTGTGCGATTTTCCATCTATGAGCCGCGCAGAATCCTCATTTTTACTATATTTATAGAAATCTTTATCATCGGGAATGTATTTAGTTTTTTGGTTTTTTCCATGCCCTTCGTATTCAATAATATCGGTGAACTTTTTTCCCGTTTCCTCTTTTTTATGTTCTAGGTAAATTATACCTTTGTCTGGTGTGTTGTCGTTATCTCTGTAATACATTGCCTTTACGCCTGGAATTTTCCATAAAGTTTCAAACACATTTAACTTTTTGCTGCCAACACCGTTGGGAACAAATTTTTTCAACTGTTCGAGAGTTGGATGATGGTACCAATCGTCTCCGGGAAAGTTAAAAAATGAAAGACCCCCCATATTACAGTCGAAATCGCCAGTTCCCTTCTTAGGTAAGTATTGGGTAAATCCGCTTTCCTTAAAAAAAGGGGCGATGTCATACATCTTCTCTGACTTATAATTTCCGTGATCAGATATTATTGCTATAGCGGTTGAATCATAATAACCTGTGTTTTTAAGAGTTTTAATTAATGAACCGATGTATCTATCACAATCGATTACCTCTTTAATGTACTCTGGATGGTCGAAGCCTTTATTGTGCATTAAATCATCTGTTTTAGGGATATACGCAATAGTTACCTTTGGAACATCTTTTTCTGGAAATAATGATTGAGGATCAATATATGCTTTTTCAACACCTTTAAGTATTGAAGAGGATGTGTATTCTACTGGAGGGATTAAAACTGAACCTCTATTTATAAAATTTAAGGAACTCAAAAAATTACCCTCGCTAACTTGTTCGAAAATAGTTTGGCAGTTTGGTCCTATATCGTTATTTAATTTTAAAAGATGACTTCCTTTTCCATAATTTCTAATAATTGGAAATTTCTTTTCTTCTATTAAAGGATATGATCTTCCTACCCAATGGTACATAGGTGTCCCACTTCCTTCTTTGGGAAAGTATCCTGAATAGGAACCAATAACGATATTACTATAGCAAGGAAAAGTTATACTTGGAAAGGAAGTAATACAATTTCGGCTTGAAATACCATTCTTTGCAATTTGAGCTATATTGGGTACCTTTTCCTTGTTAATCAGATCAAATAAATGAGAGGCTCTAAGATCGTCAATCAATATTAATATAACTTGATTCACTAAATTATTCCGGGGCATAATTAATATAAATTCTTTTTTATTAGTTAATTAATTTGCTCTTAGTTAATAATTTTATTTTTACTCAAGGCAGATTTCCATAGAACTAGAATTTCAAAAAGTTTTTGACGATCTCAATATTTACTAAAGCATATGAATGAATTAGCTGAAAAAAATTTCGTAGTGGGAATCCTCGGGGATAATTTCGATATAAACAATTTAATAGGTCAGTCTTTGGGTTCCCCAGGGACTAAATCAGATATTCTCTTTTACAATCGTTTGGATCAAACTTTAAATCAAGTCTTTTGTGGTCTAACTCCTATAGATTATCCTGAAAAGATAAAACCGCTTTTACAAACTTTAGCTATTTCTAATATTCATGTTCTCGCTATAGATTTAAACATTGGTTTAAATGCCTCAATTGGAGAAATACTAGTTGGAATGGACATATTTTCTGGGTTATTTAGAACTAAAGCTTTGGTAGTAATATCTGGAATAAATTCAAATACGGAGTGGAAATTACCTGAGACGAGAAAGAAAATTATGGCGATAATGGAGAATACCAATTTGAAAAACGTTCAAATTTTCGAACTTAAAGCCAAACAAGATTATGAAAATCTAAAAAGAATAATTGTGGAGCTTGGAAATGAGTTTCTACAACACACTAGCGCCAGTGAAAGAAACACTGAAGTGTTTATTGATCATGTATTTCCTGTTAAAGGAATAGGGACCGTTATTCTTGGAATTGTAAAACAGGGTGAAGTCCATAGTGGTCAGATGTTAGAAATAACGGGTTATGAATCCGCAGTAAAGAAAGTTATAATCAGGAGTATTCAAAAACACGATAGAGACTTCAA
>DATKTW010000112.1:0-17830 GCA_035530895.1 Candidatus Nanopelagicaceae bacterium | reverse complement strand
AATACTAATTAATTTTAATGTTCCCTTGATAATTCTGGTTTTTGATATACCTGTTCTATTCTTGGCGTTATCTTTAGCTCTTTATTTATTATGGAGCGAAAAAACGCTTAAAAGATGGGAAGGATGTCTATTAATCGGATTTTATAGCGTTTATGTAATTTTAAAATTAGTAATGTTTCAAATCTAAACTACTTCATTTTAAATAATATACATTAAAAACTTATCTAATGAGTTTAATTCAAATTATCAATAACATTTCGATATTAACTTAATTTAATATAATATATAAATACAACGTTTATTCAAAATATTATGAAAGCTGTTGTATACGAAGAATTTGGTTCTGCAGATGTTCTTGAATTAAAAGAAGTGGAGATGCCCACTCCTAAAGATGATGAATTGCTTGTTAAGGTGCACGCAACTTCAGTAAACGCCATAGATATGATTTTTCGGAGTGGTGCTACGCTGTTATTTGGATTGACAAAATTAATGGCGGGATTTAAAAAACCAAAACATAAAATTTTAGGATTTGATGTATCTGGAGAGGTTGAATCTGTAGGAAAAAAGGTAACAAAATTTAAAAAAGGTGATAATATTTATGCATTGCTTAGATCCCCTGGTGCGAATGCCGAGTATGTATGCGTTCCTGAAAAGTTTGCTGCAATAAAACCCGCTAATATGAGCCATTTAGAAGCTGCCACAGTACCGGACACAGGTGGCACAGCTTTGACTGGGCTTAGAGATAGAGTTACTATAAAAGAGGGGCAAAGAGTGCTTATCTTTGGGGCTTCTGGAGGAGTAGGCTCTTTTGCTGTTCAAATTGCGAGGACATTTACAACTGAAGTAACAGGCGTATGTGGTACAGACGCCGTAAGTATGGTAAAATCCCTTGGAGCAAAAGCCGTGATTGATTATAAAAAAGAAGATTTTACGAAAAATGGACAAACATACGATATTATCTTTGACGCGGTGGGTCGAAAAGTTACTTCTTACGCAAAATGTAAGAACTCGTTAACTGAGAATGGGATTTTTGTTACAGTTGATCCTGAATCAACGACATTTAGATATATGCTGAACAAAAAAGTAAGAGGGTACATGGGTAGTGTAGATGGTGAAACACTTGATTATCTAAGAGAACTCATCGAAGCGGGAAAGATAAAAACAGTCGTTGATAAAGTGTATCCATTGAGTCAGGTTGCCGATGCTCACAGATATTATGAAGAAGGTCATCCAAAAGGAAAAATAGTGATATCTTTGCTAGACTAACCAGGCATGTATAATCGAGATTAATTAATAGTATTTCCTTTTTGTTATAACTCTGTTGATGCTTCATCAATACTCATATCAACTTTTTCAAGTTCATTCTTTTTATTATTATTTATTCTTACGTGAGCAATCCACCAGAATATAATTGTAATTACCATTCCAAATATAGCACAATAAAGAAATAAGTTCGCTACACCGAATAATTCTGCCAATGGACCAGATATAATCGCTCCAATTGGTGAAATTGCCATCGAGACAGCAAAATCAATTGATGAAATTCTTCCCATTTTATCGGCTGGTACTTTTATTTGTATAATAGTTAAATATATTGTATTAAGGATGGGTACCATTAAACCAAAAATCGCAGCACCGATACCCATTTGTAAAAAGTATCCATGAGGAGAAATAGCAACAATCGCATACGCCAACATTAAAGTAAATTCCCCACCAAAATAAATAGAAACACCGTGTTTCCATTTTTTCTTAAACGAGGCAATAAATGCGCCTAAAAGCATACCACCATTCATAAAGGTTAAAACAAATGCTAAATCTGAGGCGGTTCCAGAATGATCAAATCTAACAAAATAGGGCATTAAAATACCAAACGGTCTCCACAGAAAGTTAACAAACATTGATACTAATAGCATCATTAAAACAACTGGAATCAATTTTAATGTACGAAAACCTACTTTAAAATCTTCTATAAATGAATTTTTTTTATCTGGCTTAGTTTCTGTCTTAATTGAGGGTATACTAATGAATAGCAATGGAATGACCGCCATTAGAAATGTGATTGGGTCGATCCAAAGTATTGTTTTAATTGGAATAAATGATAATAGCATAGCAGCAATTATAGGTCCTATGGTTTGAAAAAAACTTGAAAACAGAAAACTAACACCATTCATTCTACTTAACTTGTCTTTCGGTACCATAGTAGGAATTATAGCATTTACCGTTGGAATATGAAAACCTTGAAAAAGCCCTAAAGATCCGTTAATAGCAATTATCAAAACGGGATTTGCCATTTCAAAATTAAATAATAGTATTACTATAAACGTAACAATTGCCTGTAAGGAATCTACTGCTATTATTATTTTTTTACGATTCCATTTATCCGTTAATACACCCGCAATAGGAATTACAATTGTCATTGGTAAAATATATATAAAACTTGCTATAGAAAGAATTAAAATACTTCCCGTAGTAATTGTTATCCACCAAACTATTACAAACTGCGTGATTGATGACCCTAATATTGAAAATAGTTGCCCTGTCCAAAAAAAGATATAACTTTTGAATGTTTGTTGATTTGCTAAATTTTCTGTAAATTAATTCACCTTATAATATATTTAATTATAAGCATATCCCATGAGACTTATTATTTGCGGTGTTTCCAGAGACAGATTTGTCAATTCTTCTTTAGAAATTCTAATGCGTCCTTGAGCACTTGCTCCCTATTAGACATTGCGAGATTATGTCCATAGCCTTTGTAAAAAATCAATTCTGAATTTGGTATTCCCTCTGCGGTCGTACGAACATCATCTGCCGCATAACCAATATCTAATTCTCCACTCAATATTAAGGTAGGAGCTTTAATTTCGGATAATCTGTCTTTGAAATTCATCTCGCGATCGGCTTTTACTTCAACCAAGAAATCGTTTGGATATTTTACTTTCCTGAGCATCATACCTCCTATTAGTCTCATGAAGAATTTGATGAAAACTCCTTTAAATCCAGATTGATATATCAGTTCCATTATTGCTGCCATCGATTTTCCATATTTTTCTTTTTGAAAATAATCAGCCGCTTTCCTCTCAATTTCTACTCCTTTTTCACTCAATCGATATGCTGCGGAGATAATGACTAATTTTCGAACAGTGTCGGGGTGATCAGCGGCTAAAAAATGAGCGATCTGTCCTCCTGTTGATACTCCAGCGACATCAACTGGCCCTTTAAATTCCCTTCGGATCATTTTTGCATAATCCTCTGCCATCTTATCCATTAAATAATCATCTGGCAAGTTTGGTCTTCGCCCAACAAGATATACCGTGTAATCTTCCAGGAATAGGCTATTTGCTTTTTTAAATTGATTTAACATAAATCCTGATGGTGGTTCGTGCTCGAATGATAACGCTTCAATATTGAGCAGGATTTTTGGTTCACTTCCCATTTTAGCAAAAGATAAACCATCTTCAAAAAAACCAGTTTCTACGGGGTATTTATCCTTAATATTTTATCCCTCGTCATATCTATTGTATAGTTTATATATGAGATGTCAATTTAACTTTTTATTATTTGTGAATAAGAGTCTAATATTATGTGAAAAAAGTAGTTAAATGCTCAATTAAATTTACTTAATCTTAAAAAACTATAATCAATTTGATATAACAAATACGTGAAAATGATGAAGTTAAACTTGAAGAAAAACGCTAGATATATTTTTGTTTTCACTTTTCTATTAGTTCTAATTATTTTAATATTTTGTAATCAACTTGATAGAATACTTTACACTCCAACAATTACACCTGAAGAGTGGTGCGCAAGTCAACCTTGTATAGAACTTTATTTCTTTTCGTTAAAGATAATACTGGTTCAACCCAGCTCCACTTTTTTTGTATACTTACTTGGTTTTATGACTATAGCAATCGGGGGATATCTAATAAGAATTAAAAAAAATCAAAAATTTGTATCCTGGTGGGGAATAGCATTGTTATTATGGGGAATGGGAGCGATTCTCGCAGGAACCAGTTATCAAGCATTCAGTTACGAGATCAAATGTGCTGGCAGAGTATTTTGTATCTGGACCAGCCTGTGGGAGATTACTTACCTCATACTCTCAGTAGGAAGCGTGAATGCCATGTTGATGGCTCAAGCAAATTTGGGTGAGAGAGATAAATGGGGTAAAATAATGGCGGGATACGCACCTGCGAATTTTGTAGTATATGTTATCATTGTGGTAATCGGAGCGATCATTTCAATTCAATTCATGATTTCATTTGAACTGATGATCCTGTTTTTAGCCCCAACTATCCTGTTCTTATTAATCATCAACATTCGGAGATATGTTCACCTTAAGAAGCGCATTAACCGCTCTCTCGTAATTATCTGGACATCTCTGATCCTTATAATAGGATTGTACTTCCTGTATTTCTTGCTGGATATCACCAATATACTTTGGGAGCAAGGAATTTGGTTCTCCGAGAATGATATTCTCCATATCGGCTTGATGCTATGGATAATCTACATCGGTTTAGTCGCGAGCAGATTTGGAAAGAATATAAAAGAATAGCAACGGACTTTGATTAGAAGGAATGAAAAAAGATTTTTGTGTTGCTAAAGTACTAACAATCTAAAATAGATTTAAGATATCTAAAGATTATTGGGGTTTACATAAAAAAATTTAAATACAATTTTGTGTATACTTAGTATGGTTAAAAACACAAAATTAAATTGGTGATTAGAATAGTTAAAGAAAATAATCTCCAAGAAAATAATGAAAAAGAATATGCAGAATGGGTTCCATTGGGTAAATATGTAAAAGCTATAATCCTATTTGTATGTATATTAATTCTTTCTCTCGGTATTATAATTTCTGCTTTCGTACCCAAAGAATTGGCATTTATAAGGATAATAGTCGGGGTTGTAAGTTTGCTTATTTTTCTTATGTATTGGAACTACAGAGGACTAAAAATTACCTTAACCAGTAATAAACTTGAAGTAGCTTATGGAATTTTTAACCATAAAAAAATAGACTTGAAAAAAATAACCAGTTGTGATATAACTAAAGCATATTTTAGAACTTACGGTGGAATAGGAATTCGATTTGGATTAGATGGTTCATGGGCCTATAACACAGATTTCGGAGAAGCTGTAAAATTAACCTTTCAATATGGCAGACCATTTGTTTTCTCTACAAAAAATCCGCAAAAAATATGCAATCTAATACACGAGTTATCGAATTAAAAACAAAATGAGTGTAAAATCTCTTGCATTTTTGTATAGTATAACAATAATTGAAGGGACTGAAAAAAAGAATACATTAAAAACTTAATCTAATGAGTTTAGGCTAAATCACCAATAAAATTTCGATATTAACTTAATATTATATATAAATACAACATATATTCAAGATATTATGAAAGCTGTTGTATATGAAGAATTTGGTTCGTCGGAATGATACAACCCACCTATGCACAAGGATATTGATTTGAGAAAAAAATAGTAATTTAATTTTAAAATAAAATAAAAAATAAAGTGAAATCAAATTGAAAGATAAATTTAATTTAGTGGGTACTAAAATCAAAGAGTTTAGTTTACCAAACTCTAGAAGTGAAACAAGAAATATACTTGAATTTGAAGGGAATAAAAACGTAGTGATAGTATTATTTAGAAGTAAAAGTTGACCTTATGCCAAAGCTCATTCAAAAAAGTTGAGAAATGACTATGAAAAATTTAAAGAATTAAATGCAGTCATATACGCAATCTTACCTGATAAACTTGAAAATGCGCAAAATTTTGAATCGGAATATGCAAAAGAATACCCTATATATTATGATGCTAAAAAAAAGGTTAATAAAATGTTAAAACAAGAAGTTAAACCTTTAAAATTAGGGAGAATGCCAGCACTTCTAATAATAGATAAGCAAGCAATAATAAGATATGCATATTATAGCGATTCGATGGATGACATTCCCGAAAATGAAGAATTATTTAAAATAATTAAAAAACTAAGCAAATAAACACGATTTGGACGGAATAAACTATAAGAAATGTTTGAATTTTATTCTAAAAAGTTAGCCATACTTTTCCAAATCAAATTTTAATTTCAATAATTTATTTAGAAATATTCGCAAAAATAAGTAAAAATTTATGTCTAAGAAAGTAGAATAAACACATAGGAAAAAAGCCCTATCACCCAAAAATTTTAAATTTTTTCAAATTTTTTTAAAATACCTCAATTTAACCCAATAACTCTAAAAATAACCAAGATATTTTCTAACAGAATTTTGAAGTGTATTTTTCATAATACCAAGGTTTATTAGATTTAATAACATATCTTGCATGCTTGAACAGAGATATTTCAAAGTTTCAAGTATAAAATTATAATTTGGTGAAAATATGTCTAATAGAAATTTTGGCGATAGAACGATGCACAAAGCCACATGTGCCGATTGTGGGAACGAGTGCGAAGTTCCATTTCAGCCTAAGGAAGACCGACCTGTTTATTGTCGGGATTGTTATAGAAAGCATAGAAAATAATTAATGCTATTTATTCTAAGTTTTGGTTACAACCAAATACTTATTTTCTAACTTATCGAGTAATGATTTTTTTTTATTTTTTTTTTAGCCCTAGGACCATAAAAATAAACCTATACAAAATAATTAAAGAACCCGTTTCAAGGCTTCATACCCTTCAAATTTAAATATTAGAAGATTTTTATCAATACGTAGAATTAAAATTGGAGAAACAGGGATTTAATGATTAAATATATAAAATATCACATTTTTCAACTGTGGTTAATTGAAGATATTTATGTTTAAGGGTAAAATCCGTAATAAATAGAAATTTAAAACTTTTTTTTTCTTAATTCGTGAAATAACCGAATTTTGGAGGTAAATAAATGAAAAATCTCACTTATAATTTTTTATGAAATTTAATATCTCTTCTTTAAATAATGCAAAATCAGAAAGCCCTTGTTTAATATCTTTAAAAGCAACTTCATCATTTATCTTTCCATAGCGATGGACTAAAAAATTTCGAAATCCCTTTAATCCTTTAATTTTTTCAGCCATCTTACTTGAAAGAATATTATTATTCTTTAATGCAATAATAATAGCATCCCTATTTGAAGGAATACCTAATTTTAAGTCAGAATTTATAATTGAACAAATGCCAATAATTTCTTGAATTGATGCTTCAATTTTTTTGTAAATTCCGTCTTTAACTAATCCTAAAGCTTTAAATTCATTTACTTTCTCGGGAAGATTTCCTTTTACTAACTCTATATTTTCATCAATAATTTTAAGCTTAGTTTTAATAATATTAGTTCTAATTATAATCACCGATTTATATAATCTAAATAAAATGGATAAAATTCTTCGTATTCATCTATTGTTTCATTAGCAATTTCATATATCCTATCTTCCTCCTTCACATAAAGAATTTTACCTTTTAATACCTCAATCTGAACATATAACGGAAGCAATTGAAACATCTGAATATCAAAATTTTCATTAAACTTTTTTAATAATTCTAAACGAATTTTAGAAAGGTTTTTTTCATCAGCATCAAAATATAAACAAATATCAATATCACTATCATCTAAATGATATAAACCAAGAGAAGAGCCATACAAGATTATGAACTCTATTTTGGAAAAATATTCTGTATCTCTTAACTGCTCCAAAAAGTCCTTGACTAAATGATTAATCTCTCTCTCCATAATAACATAATATCCTAATAAAAATATATACTCATCGATAAATACTAAAGTTTTGAACCGTATCTTCGCTATTTTTTTCGCTCAATTTAATTTAACCTCATTTATATCTGAAGTTGAAACCATGAGAGAATGCGGCGGTCAAATTGATCATTGTAGCCTACTCGTACAAACCTATATTCCTTAATTCTTTTTTTTTCTATTATATCGTGAAATAACCGCAATCTTTTTTCTTCGACTATTAAAATTTTTGATAGGATTTTTAAGTACTAAGAAAATTTTATAAACCTTCAGATATAAATATTTATATAAATATTTATAGTTAAGGTGAAAAATATGGCTTCTAAAATGATTTCAATTCGGGATGATATATATAAAAATCTGAAGAAATTAAAAGGTCCGAATGAAAGCTTTTCAGAATTAATAGAACGGTTAATTGCGAACCAACAGAAGGATCCCTTAAAACATTTTGGCATTGCAAAAAATCTTTCAGAAAAAGTTTTAGATGAATTTGAGAGCGCAGTTAAGGAAGGAAAAAAGAAAGATGCTATTATTTCTTCATCAAAATTCTCAGAAATCTGGGGAGATTAATAATAATAATCGTAGATACAACTGTTATCATTGATATTTGGCGTGGTAGATCTAATGTAAAATCTGTTTTAAAGCCCTATTCTGATCAAACTATATGCATTTCTGCTATTAGTATTGCTGAGATTTATGATGGATTAGGGTACACAAAAGAAAAAAAAAGTGAGAAAATTTATCATCAAATCAGAGACCAAATGGAAAAAGTGCTTACTGAATTTCATATAATTCCTTTAAATTCTCAAATTCTTCAAGAATCGGGAAGTTTAAAGGGATTTTTAAGAGCAAAGGGAATCATACTTGATTTAGCAGATTGTATAATAGGTACAACAGCAAGGCTAATGAATACCGAAAAATTGATAACAAGAAATATTCGCCACTTTCAAGATTTTGGGTTAACAATAGAATCATATGAGATTTAATCAGCCTTAAAAAAAATTCTCACTATATCCGAAATAGTGTTAGAGGTGCTCATAAACTTCATCAGACATTCTAATAAATAAAAATATACCTAACATATTTAAATCGTATAGCACAATGCTAATGGAATTCACGGAACGATTCTACAGCGCATTATTTTACTACATTTTTATTGAATTCGAGATTATGTACAATTCTTCTATTGACTTGCCTTAATTTCTTAATTTAAATTCGGGATATAATTCCCAATCTTCAGTTCCACTGAGTAATACCATTAAAGACCTTTCTTTTCGAATAATTTTTTAGATCTCTCTAATTCCTTTTCCATTTCTGAGTTTGATAAAGGTGGAGCCTGTATTTTTTCACATTCAATGTATTCCATCATTTTATAGATAGAAACTTTAGCAAGAATTGCGGCCTCAGCGAGACTTACAAGTCCCTTCCGGTATTTTTCGCTTACTTCTTTTAATCTATACTCTTCGATTTGAATTAGCAAGAATTTTCTTATAAGTGATGAACGGTCAATTCGTTCTTTTTCACTTATTTGATTTAATTCTTCAATTTCCTTTTCATCTAATCTTGTTGAAACTACATCTTTCATTGCTTAATCCTCTTCAATAATTTTTTCCACATAACAGTAGACATCCGATGATAAATACATGATTTCATTGATTTTTTTCAAGTATTGTAATGCTTTTGATTTTCCAAAAAATTCATCTCTGAATAATTTGATAAGAATACCTAATGTTCCAGAGACTCTAATACCTAATTTACGAGCATAGATTCTAGCTTCTTCATCATCTAGTAGAATAGTATCTATATTAGACTGTAATACGAGAAGGATTGCATTAATTTCGGCTTCATGTAACTTAAAGCTAGTTATTATACTATTACTTTTTTTTACTGTTCTTACTTTTATTTTCTCATTTTTGATAGCACTTTCAAGAAGGTAAGCGTCAGAATGACCTTGTTCTTTCCCCTTTATAATTATTTCGTCGTAAACTTGCGGAGGAATTATGATTAAATCAAACAACTCAAAAACATAATCAAGTAATCCCGCTAAAGTAAGATGTATTAAAGGTCCTGAATTACTCACCGCTACTCTCATTAAGCTCACGCTCTAATTCCTGAGTAGAAATTGGAAAAGGTACATTTGATTCACGTAAAAATTGTAGGAAAGAACGATAAGATTCATCGCAATACTCAGCAGCCTTCCAAACGGTCCATTCTTTTATTCTAATTTTTTCTAATGCCTCTTTTCTCTTTAATTCTCTGATTCCTAATCCAATAGCTTGACGAGCAACATTAGATTTATCTGTCTTTAGTTTTTTTGCAATATTATCTAGCTCTTCATCTTCTTTCTCATCAATACGAACTGATAAAGTTTTCATGGTCATGTATACAATATCTTAATTTGTATATAAATATAATCCTATAGATCTAAAGAAATAAGAATTACGCACCTTTCATATATATGGATATGAGAATCTATATATAAACCATAATCAGTTTATATGTTATTAAGAATTTCTTGTAATTTAGAATAATCTGCTAATAATTGGCGCAATTCAATGGCATCTCACGATATATCTACAATTAATTTATTAGTATTAAACGATATTAATTCAATAGTCAGCAAAGATGCAAATGAATATACTAAAGGTTACTAAAAATGAATACTAATATTTCCTTGGCTAAAAAATGGATTTCATCTGCTGTGGCGGACTTGGAAAGATTTTTAAATAGCCTTAAAGCTGATGATTTCGCTGATGCTGCGTATCGAAGTCAATTCGCTGTAGAAAAATTAAATAAATCCATTTTACTCTTATTAGGAACAAAATTCCAAAAAACTCATGAACCAACTAAAATTTTACTGGATATCTTGAAAGATACAGAGTCCAGGACTTTTGATAAAAAAACTGAAGCATTATTTAAAGAAGTTATTGATTATTCCCTATTATTTGAAGAAGAAGGAACGAAAACAAGATACGGTCTCTACAAGGATGAGGAGTATGTGACTGCAGAGGAAATTTATAAGTCATTTGAAAGCATAAAAGATTTCATAAATAATTTGAAAAAGTTAATTTCTGCCTATATCGAAATTGTCCACGAAGTTTTTCAAATCCCCGAAGCTGAATTAGAAGACTTAATAAAATTAAAAGATATTAAAGAGGATTTATCAAAATGGATATAGACTTCTCATTTATTGAAAATGATTATTTTTCATCTTCCTTAAAAGATTACTTGGAGTGTTTATTTAATAGCAAATTAGAAATCATGGGCATCATACTATTTGGATCTTTAGCTAAAAAACAAGCAGAATACTCTCCTGATAAAATTAGTGATATCGATCTGCTCGTAGTTTTTGATAATAACCAACTTCCAAGTAATGATAGAACCAGAACTAATTTTAAAATCGAATTAATGAAATATACGCTCTCAGGAATCGATTCGATATGGATGAGCAAATCTGAATTTCAGGCCTCCTTAGAGAATAAAAGAGATTTGATTTTAAGTATTCTCGATGAGGGTATTATCTTATACGATCAAGACCACTATATCGAAGATTCACAAACCAAATTGTTCAAAGAACTGCGAGAAAAGGGTGTAAAGAAGAGAAAAATGTATTGGATATGGCCTCAGAAACACCTGGATGAAGAGATCAAGTGGTAAAAGTTTAAATTTCGAAATTAAAAAAGATGCTTAAAAATCATATAGGGTGAAAACATCAAAACCTAAATCTTGAATTACATCTTTAACAGAAATTGGTTCATTCTCATCAAGAAGAAAGATCAAATATTATACCTCTCTACTTATAATCTCGTCAATATCCACATTCATAAGGTTTTCGTTCGCGTCCTTTCCAATCATAAGGAGCGTTAGAAGGACACTACGATCCAAATGAGGATATTCCCTCAAAATTTCGGCTATTGAATAATTCAATCCGAAAAGCTCATAGATTAAAGCTACGGGTATTCTAGTACCCTTAATGATAGGTTTTCCTCCTAGTATTTCTGGATTACTTTCGATAATATCTGACATTTCTATGATACTATATAGTAAAATATATTTAAATACATACTGGAAAACCTTGAAGTATAAATCGCTTATCAGTCTGTTTCGATTTCATGGATTAATTGTTTCACATAATCAACATATTTCATACCTTTTTTTTCTGCTTCCTTACTAATAATCTTACGGGCGATATGAACTTGTTGTAACGCTTCGTCTTCTGGAAATTCTAATTTAACCATTCTTTTTATCTCTTCTACCTCATCTTCATTTAAAATATGTGATGCACCTCTATAATAATTCTGCTGGAGTTTGAAAATTGTTTTCTTATTTTATGAATCGAACTATTTGGATTAATTCTTCTGTGGTCATTACTTCGATTTCTATTGACAGTATCTAGAGATTTATACAGGGAATGAATACAATGATAAATAATTATTTCGATCCTATTAATCCATTTTTTTGCTAATATCTAAGATTTGTTTTTTTAACTTTGGTAAATCCTTATCAATCACTTGCCAAGTAAGGTCTAAATCTACTCCAAAATATTGATGAATTAGAATATCCCGCATTCCAGTGATTTCTTTCCAGGGGATTTGGCTATATTTTTTTTTTATATCATTTGGGATATTTTTAATCGCTTCCCCTATTATTTCTATCCTTCTTATAACAGAATCCTGTAATTACTTAGATTTTAAAAAATCAGGTTTACTTTTGCCTTTAATATACTCCTCAATTAAATTTATTGAGTCTAAAATATGAGTAAGGAAGATTTTAACATTCTTCTTCATAAAATCTCAACTTGTTCCGCTAATATTTGATCTTTTAAAAGTGGGTGGATAGAATTATAAGTTAAAACATCAACTTTCAATTTTAACTTCTCTTCTAGCTCTATTTGGAGCGCTGCCAAATCTAACAGGCTTTTATCTCCTTTGAACTCAATTATAAGGTCGATATCACTATCTATAGTCATTTCTTCTCGTACTATAGAACCAAACAGAGAAGCCTTTATTACTTCATGTTTCTTTAGTATTTCTAATATTATTTCCGCATACTTTTCAATCTGAGATTCCATTCCTATATTTATTATTGTTCTAAAGTATATATATTTCTACCATGGTTATTAAATTTCTAAAACAAATTCAGTTTTGATCTAATTAGCTTTGAATTTATTAGAGAACAATCAGTATATTCGTGAAATAACCGAATATTAAGATAGAGATTTTTCTAAAATCTTTTTCAAATTTTGTCCTTCTTCAATCATGTGCTGGGATATCTGTTGCACTTTCTTCTTAGCAAGTTTCGAAAATAATTTGCCCATGTGAAAGTCCAGAGTTGCCGTGAAAATGCTTCCATTTTCAGAGGGTTCAATTTCAAAAGAACCACCCGCTAATATGAGTTTTAAAGTCCCTACAGTCTTAAATCTATATAGTCTGTTTGGAATAAGTTCAGTAAACTTAGATTTCATCTTTAAAAACTCTCCATCAATATCTTCTTCAGCATACAAAATGGAGCCAACTTCACTAACTGTCTCTGTTTCCCAATTAGCCCTTATGTGAGAAGGATGCCATTCAAGGTAATTTTCTGCAATATGTAAGAACCAATCCCAAACGATTTCGGGAGAGACATTTATTTCGATAGATTCCCTAAGGGTTTTCATTTTAATTCACTTTTTAAATATTTAATAACATGCTTTTTCAAATTGTAAATTGAAGATAGTATCCTAATATTTTCTTAGTATTAATTAGTAAATTTGCAATATTAGAAAGAAAATATTGCCATATAAAAGATTTCTTTTCTATCGAATTTATTATAATTTTAATAAAAACAAACTAAATAATCGTGAAATAATCGACTAAAAAAGAAGAAGACAAACTCTAAAAAACATTTAGATCAGGAATCAATTGGTTATCCTACTTTAGAATTCTATAAGCAATAAATAGTTATAAAAACAATTAAAAGGATAAGTAGAATTTTCATTTTTCTCTTAAAATACCTCAATTTAACCCAATAACTCTAAAAATAACCAAGATATTTTCCAAAAGAATTTTGAAGTGTATTTTTTATAATACCAAAATTTAATACATTTAATAACATACTTTACATACTTGAACAGAGATATTTCAAAGTTTCAAGTATAAAATTAGAAATTGGTGAAAGTATGTCAAATAGAAATTATGGCGATAGAACGATGCATAAAGCCACATGTGCAGACTGTGGGAATGAATGCGAAGTTCCATTTAAGCCTAAAGAAGATCGACCTGTTTATTGTCGAGATTGTTATAGAAAGCATAAAAAATAATTAATTCTATTTTTTCTAAGTTTTGGTTACAACCAAAAACTTATTTTTTAACTTATCGAGTAATGATTTTTTTTATTTTTTTTTTAGCCCTAAGACTATAAAAATAAATCCTATACATACAATGTTTTCGTGAAATAACCGACAAGAAAGAACTTTTTTTCAAACAAATACTTTTAAGTATTCACGAACAAATAAAACAATACATCTAAACTCCATTTTATTTATTAATTCTAATTGATAATATTTTTATAACGAGAACGAATTTATGTGCTTGATTACTTTTCTTGAGAAAGGGATGGATTAAAAAAAGTTATAAAAATGGTGAAAGATAAAGAAGAAATTCTCAAAAAGCTTAAAAAACTAAAAGATGAAATTAAAAGAAATTATAAAGTAAAATCAATTGGATTATTCGGCTCATATATCAACAATAAGCAGAAAAAGGCAAGTGATATCGATTTTTTAGTTGAATTCGAAGACGATGCAGATTTATTCCACTCCATCGGATTATCTCTCTTTTTAGAAGACCAATTTAACAAAAAAGTTGATGTAATTTCTAAACCCACCTTAAAGAAGGAATTAAGAGAAAGAATTCTTCAAGAGGTAATATATGTTTAAAAATTTTACCATTTACTTAAATGAAATTAGAGAAGCAATCAATAGCATAGAAAGATTCGTAGAAGGAATGACTTTTGAAGATTTTAAAAGCGATGATAAAACCTCGAGCGCAGTTATTCGAAAATTAGAAATAATTGGAGAAGCCACTAAAAAGATTCCTGAAAATATCAGAAAAAAACATTCTCAAATACCCTGGAAAGAAATTTCGGGAATGAGAGATAAATTAATTCATGCATATTCTAAAGTTGATTTAAAATTAGTTTGGATGACTATTAAACAGAGAATCCCTGAATTAAAATCTTTTATTCAAAAGATCATGACCGAAAACTAGAGTTTAGAGCCATTTTCCTTTAGATACATTTCAATCTATTATGAACCAATCCAATTAACATTTTTGTCAATTGGGTTTAGCGTGATATAACAATAATGAATATATTTTCTCATTTCATAAGTGCTCTTTTTCGGGTATTTTGCCTAAAATAAGGAAGACATTTGAATTATTAATAATAATTTTAATAATGATAATGGTCTAACAATTCTAAGAACATTTTTTTATCGAAAAGAAATCTTTAGGAAGAAAAAAATCATGATAGAAGAAATCGAAAAAATTCCTAATTCTTTCGTAATGAGAGATGATTTAGATTTTAAATATTACGTGTCTGGTACTTGGAAAAAGTCATCTTCGGGAAAAACAATAATTATTAAAAATCCTTATAATGATGAGATAGTAGGAACTGTACAAGCATGTTCCATTGAAGAAGCTAATCAGGTCATAACCGTTGCAAAAGAAAGTTTGGAATGTTGGGAAGAGAAGACTCATAGAGAACGAGCTGATATATTAATGAAAGCAGCTAATTTAATGAGAGAATGGGCTAATCCTTTAGGGTATATTATGATGAAAGAGATAGGTAAACCTATAAAAAGTGCCGTATCAGAAATAACCCGAACTTCCGAATTATTTGAAGCCACAGCCGAAGCTGGATTACAACAAGAAGGAGAAGCAATTTACGGAGATGCGTTTAAAGGTTTTGGTAAAGATAAGATGTCAATGACGTACAGAGTTCCTTTAGGAGTGATTCTATGCATTGGTCCCTTTAATTATCCGTTTAATCTTACGGGATCTAAAATAGCTCCTGCATTAATGGCAGGAAATACTGTTGTAGTCAAGCCTCCTTCCCAAGGAGCGATCAGTCCCTTATTCTTTGGATTAATTTTAGAAAAAGCGGGAGTTCCTCCAGGTGTTTTTAATATAATCACCGGAAAGGGATCTGAAATCGGTGACTATTTAGTACAACACCCTTTGGTTAATATGGTGAGTTTCACTGGATCTTCTGAAACGGGTAAACATCTTGCAAGTGTTGTTGGAATGAAACCTTTATTGTTAGAATTAGGTGGAAAAGATGCCGCTATTGTACTAAACGATGCAAATTTAGAATTAACTGCAGATGCAATTGTTTCGGGAGCATTTTCATACAGTGGGCAAAGATGTACTGCAGTAAAAAGAGTTCTTCCAATGCCCGGAATTGCTGATAAATTAATAGAATTAGTAAAAAAGAAAACAATGAATTTATCTATTGGAGATCCCGAAAAAAATGCTACTATCGGGCCCCTCATAAGTTCAAAACAATGCGATTTCGTTCAAGGGCTGATAGACGATGCTTTAGAAAAAGGTGGTACTTTATTATGCGGAAATAAAAGAGAAGGTAACATCATGTGGCCAACATTGTTAGATAATGTTACAATTGAAATGAGAATTGCCTGGGAAGAACCATTTGGTCCTATATTACCTTTTATACGAACTAATAGCGCTGAAGAAGCAATAGAAATATCGAATAAATCAGAATACGGACTTCAAGGCATGATTTTCACAGAAAACATCGATTTAGCTTTTAACATTGCACAGGAGTTAGAAGTGGGTACTGTTCAAATAAATGGAAAAAGTGAGAGAGGTCCGGATCATTTTCCATTTTTGGGAACCAAATCATCAGGCTTAGGAACACAAGGAATAAAGTATTCGATTGAAGCAATGAGTAGACCGAAAGTCATCGTATTGAACTTATCAGAGAAAGGGAAGCTAATAAAACTATGCAAATATGATTAAAGTTTTAAAATTATCAAGGCATAAATTATCGCCAGAACACAATATTATATAAAAGGAGTCAGTAAAATGAATAAATTAATAATTTTAGGAAAATTAATGGATTATTTCAACATTTCTGTTAGTGTTTTGTACATTGCAACCTAAACCGAGATTAAGGGAAGAAGACAAAAAAAGATAATTATTTATTTTGGTGAAACTATGATATATTTTAATCCAATAATTTCGAATAAAAAATTTTAAAATAAACTAATTTTAATGTGAGAATAATGGCGAAAGGTTCAGCATTAGCTGTAATTGCCCTATTAATAACCCTGGAGGATTAGTTCTTGGTGGGTATTCGTTTTTTACAACACAAATAGGGCCCCATATTCACCGAACGTATTATGACGCAAGAATCACGGCTTATACATCAACTGCAGAGGATTCTTGGTATGACATCCCCGATATAAGCATAACTTTTCAAGTAGGTGCGGGAGAGACGGTATATTTTTTATTTATATGCACGGCTTCTCTCACTCCAACTAGCGCAGTTTGCCAAATGAACTTTCAATTGAAAATTGATGGTACATCAATAAGTAACTCCCTTACCATGGTTGGAGGGACAGGTATGCCGTCAAATACTATTTTTTCAGTATCACTTCAATATGCAGATAGTCTAATGGTAGCAGGTGACCATGTAGTGTTGGTTCAAACCATGAGAGAATGCGGCGGTCAAATTGATCATTGTAGTCTACTCGTACAAACCTATATTCCTTAATTCTTTTTTTTTTAATCGAGAAATAACCGGAACTAAAATTAAAGAATAACTTGAATCTCTATTTTATTTATTAATTTTTATTGATCGACAAAAGTGTTTAAAATTATAGTTGGTTAATAGTGTAATAATATTTACCAAAAATATTTTTATTCGAAATTTATAATTAAAAAGGTTGAAGACAATGGGAAAAGGTGGAGCAATTTTAGGTCTTATTGGAATACTAATTGGAGCGGGCGGATTTGCAATGTGATTTATTGCTTGGAGCTCAATGACAACAATGCAAGCCCAATTAGATTCTTTCGAAAATCCAATCAACACATACTATACAAAAC
>DATKTW010000111.1:0-14510 GCA_035530895.1 Candidatus Nanopelagicaceae bacterium | reverse complement strand
AGCTTCGCAAAAAGTATCTTCAATCTCCACTCCATTTATATCCATTATTTATCAACATCTCTATTTTGTAATCAAAATCCTATATTTATTATAAGTTTTAATAGAACGCAATAATATATAAAATTTTTAAGAAAAAAAACTAAAAATTAATATCAATTATCAATTTAAGAAATTCATTGTAGAATCTTTTTAATTTTCAATATATTTAAAGTTGTCAAAAATGAGTGAAGAAAAATTTTTAAAGATTGGTATTCTAAAGAACGGGACAATTGGTTCCTCGTTATTACTTGCTTTTTTATTGGATGAAAGGGCTGAAGCTACTCGAATTAAAGTGCGAGAAGTTACCTCGGGAGCGAAGATGAACCCCCCAGAGGAATGTGTAGAAACTATGAGACGATTATTGGAATTTGAACCAGAGTTAATCTTAATGTCCAGCCCAAATGCGGCATTAAAAGGACCGAAAGCAGCAAGAGATTTAGCAGGAAATATTCCTACGATTGTAATCTCTGATGCTCCAGCAAAAAAGGCCATCGAAGAATTTAAGGAAAAAAATATGGGTTATATTATCGTAGGTTGTGATTCTATGATAGGAGCAAGACGTCCATTTCTAGACACTATCGAGATGAGTTGCTTCAATTCTGATCTATTAAAAGTTCTTACGATTACTGGTGCTTTTAATATAATAACTAACGAATTAAATAAAGTTGTAATGGATATGTTAGAAGGGAAGGCTCCTACTTTACCTCAGATTGAAATTAATGCCACTAACGCTACAGCGGCAGCAGGCTTTTCAAACCCTTACGCCCAAGCTAAAGCGATTGCAGCTTTTGAATTAGCTGCTTCAGTTTCTAAAATTACTGGAAGAGCATGCTTTGTTTTAAAAGATAGAGCCGATTATATGCCTTTATTAGCTGCATCTCACGAAATGATGAAAACCGCTGCTGAATTATGCATACAAGCTAGGGAAATAGAAAAATCTAACGATACAGTATTGAGAACGCCTCATCATGTTAACCAACATCTTTTAACCAAGAGAAAACTCCACGAAAAAGAAGCTTAATTATTATTATTAAAATATAATTTTTAAAAAATTCTTATTTTTTTAAGTTAATTTCTTAAAATAAGCAATAATACTAAAAAAATTAAGGGAATCCTCTTAAAACATTTTTTGGATTCCCTTTATCTCAGATTTTAATAAATATATTAAAGTTTCTATATATTGTCTATTAAATGAGTCTTTCTCACGAATAGCATTATACGCATTTAAATATTCATTTAATTGTGTTTCTTTTTCAATTATTACCGCTTCAAAGTAACCTCGAGCAAGTTCAGATTTAAATTCACTTTTAGGAGATAATCCGATTTTTTCTCCATAACTATTTACCTCATCGGCCAAATTTGTCACCATTATGTACGCCTTTCAATTTTTATTTAGTTTATTTTATTACTTCTAATTAAACACTCTTAAACGATTAACTTAAAGAATTTCATAATACAAATTGTTGATAAATTGATCATTATATGTTTCAAAAAAATTCATTGACAACTTTAATTAATATTTTTTTATCTGTAAATATCTTCAACAGTTTCTTTAATAGTCTCTTTATAAGCCCTTTTAGCATTATTAGCGCCTAATTGTACTTTCTCTATTGCTTTTTCAAAATCAGCTTGAGAAATTCTAACCTTTTTATATGAATCAGGATTTTGAGTATCTATATTTTCGTCAATAACACCTCTGCGAATGGCCAAAAGTGTAGCTTCTTCACAGATTGCTTTTATATCCGCTCCTGTATTTCCTTCTAACCTTTCTACTAGTTTTTCAATATCAATATTATTATCTATCGGACGATTAGTTAGGTGTATTTTAAATATCTTCATTCGAGAGGTTATATTTGGCAATGGAACTTCTATATGCCTTCCAAATCTTCCTGAACGCAGAATGGCAGGATCGAGAATGTCGGGTCTATTTGTCGCCGCTATTAAAATGACATCGTTTAATTCTTCTAAACCATCCATTTCTGTTAAAAATTGCGCTACAACTTGCTCAATAACCCTTGAACTTGAAGATATAGATCTTCTTGCTGCGATAGCATCAATTTCGTCAAAAAATATAATACAAGGTGCAGCCGCTCTTGCTTTTCGAAATATTTCTCTTACAGCTTTAGCACTTTCACCAACCCATTTTGATAGAAATTCAGGACCCTTTACTGAAATAAAATTTATTTCGGTTTCATGTGCAAGCGCTTTAGCCAATAATGTCTTACCCGTCCCAGGAAGACCAAATACTAAAATTCCATTAGGGGGTCTTGATTTCATATGCTTATAGAACCCCGAGTACTTAAATGGCCATTCAACTATTTCTCTCAATTGCTGCTTTGCGTCTTCCAATCCGCCAATATCTTCCCAAGTTTCTGTTGGTTGCGTAAAAAATACTTCTCTTAATGCAGAGGGCTCAATACTATTTAATGCAGTAATAAAATGCTTCATTTTGATTATTAATTTGTTTAAAATTTCTTCTGGTATAGGTTTATCTAAGTCAATATTAGGCATTATCTCCCTAATCGCAAGCATAGCTGCCTCTTTGCATAAAGCTTTTATATCCGCACCGACAAATCCATGTGTTTTTTCAGCAATAAGATTTAGATCAATATCCTCATTTAAAGGCATTCCTCGAGTATGGATCAATAAAACTTCATAGCGACCTTTAATATTAGGTACCTTAATTTCAATTTCTCTGTCAAACCGCCCTGGTCTTCTTAGTGCTATATCAATATTATTTACTTTATTCGTTGCACCAATGACTATGACTTCACCTCTCCCTTCTAAACCATCCATAAGAGACAAAAGTTGAGCCACAACTCTTGATTCTACCTGACCATTATTTTCGTCCCTTTTATGAGCAATTGAATCTAATTCATCGAAAAAAATAATAGAGGGGGCGTTATTTTTAGCATCTTTAAATTTTTTTCGAAGATTTTCTTCACTTTGACCAAAAAATTTGCTCATTATTTCAGGTCCACTGATATTTATAAAATAGGCATCAGTCTCATAAGCTACTGCTTTTGCTAGTAATGTTTTACCTGTACCTGGAGCCCCATGGAGTAGAACTCCTTTTGGAGGATCAATTCCAATTCTTTTAAAAAGTTCAGGATGTCTAAGAGGTAGTTCAATTATTTCTCTAATCTTTTGAATCGCATCCTCTAAGCCCCCTATATCCTCGTATGTTATTTTTCCCTGAATTTCCTGTAATCTCTGTTCTAAATCACTAATTCCTTCATATGTTATTTCTTTTTTTTTTATTTCGTTAATTTCTTGAGTTGAATTTTCGCTAAATAATATTTTTGTATCAAGTCGAATTTTAACCGCTTCAAAATTAGGAGTGTAATCAACGACTACCAGGTCAATTCTGCGTGCCATAGCGTAGAAGCTTAAGCTATCTCCTTTTGTTATTGCCCGATTTTCTAATTTTCTAGCTAAGGCTTGAGGATCTCGCGGGATTAATGAATTATCTAGCCCAGTAAAGGTTATTGTATTGGCAGTATCTACACTGATCTTTTTAATTTTAACAAGGTCATCAATTGAGGCTCCTAAATTTCGTCTTAGGGAGGGATCCATACGAATAATCTTTTTTCCTTTATCTTCATTTTTTCCTGTTGACAAAAGAGCAACAGTTTTTTTATTTACTACAGGATGGATGATTTTAATTACATCACCTACCTTAAGATTTAAATTTGAAAATATCTCGGGGTCTATTCTTACAATACCTCTCCCTGCGTCTTCTTTGAATGCGTCCTTAATCCTTACTTTACTTACAATCTCATCAATATTCTCAACCATTTTATTCCCCTCTAGACTAACCAATAAATTAATAAAAAAAATTTAATAATTTAATAATTTACATCCTAGATAACAATTTTTTAGCAACTTCGAACGCATAATTATAATCAAATACCTTTGTACCTTTAGTTTTTGTTGCTTCCTTTAATATTTCTCCCTCTGAATTTGCTTTTAAACGACCTAATGCTAATGCTCCGATTCCAAAAATTCCTGAATATATTTCTTCATTATCATGTTTTGGTCTTATTCCTTCAATCCCATAAGGAGGAACTAAATTGATATCTACTACAATTTTCTTACCTTCTAACTTTTCCATTAGATCGCTTGATAAAACTTCAACACCAGCAGCAGCTAGAGACCAGATAATAAGCGCATCTTTAGCAACATCATATCTTTGTTCTTTCTCAGGTGCAAAAATCCCCTTAATCTCGGTTGCATCCTTCCCAGCTTCTTCGGTTACTTCTTTAGCAAGATTTTTTATAAATACTTCATTCGATTTATCCCAAGTTTCAACTAAAAATGTATTCAACCCTTCTTTTGCGGCTAATATGGCAGCAATTCTGGCAACTGGGCCTGCCCCATAGATTACGACTTTTTTTCCTTTTAAATCACTAATTTTATGTATATTTTTGGCGTCGTATAAAGTCTTAGCCACAACCGCCGAAGCAGTAGTATGAGAACCTCTTGGATCTATTATTACAGGACATTCAAATGGAGGTACTAAGGATTCAATAACTTTCTTAGCGATTTTTTCTCCTTCCTTCACATCAGATCCCCCAATAAAAAATGTTGTAGGTGCTTTAGGTTTACGTGAAAATATAGCATCTTGGACAAGCTTAGGAACTTGATCCGCCGTCATTCTACTTATTGGCACAACAATATCAAATCCCGCGTCGTAAGCCATGTTAATGTCAAACGGAGAAGCGTTATCATCCGTATCAAAAAAATAACATATCTTATCTGAAGTATCCTTTTTCTTTATTTTAATTGGCGTCAATTCTATTATTGGTTTTTTACCAAGAATACTTTCAATTTTATATCCAATTTCATTATTTTGAGTAATTTTTCTCATCTCACATCATTAATTAAATTATAAAATTCTATGAAATTATAACTAAAAAAAACTATTTAGATATCTCAACTACTACCTCTTCTTCATACTCTTTTTCGATTTCTGTGGTTTTAATAGTTCTTTTGATTTTAATCTGTTCTGTATCGATGCCTAAATCGTTTGCTAACTTATCAAGGCCTTCAAAGTGCCTTAAATCGCAAATAAATAACCCCTTTAATTTTTTCCCTTCAATCTCCCTGGCAAGGTTTAAAATATTCATCATCATCCAAGCCTCTCTAACTGTATATCGAATTTCATCTTCTTGTGAATTATAATCTTTTTTGAGATAATCCTTCCATAAAACCAATTGTTGGAAAAATTCATCCTCGGAAGGAACAACACCTTTTTTTCTAATTATCTCTTTGATTCGCTCTTCAAGTGTTTGTAGCATATTTCTGTGTTCATCCAATGCGGCAGAAAGATACAATTCCGCATTTTCAGAGATATCAGCATGTTTAAATCGAATTCCTTTCTTTTTTAATAAGGTTTTTAGAGGATCGTTAGGGTTTAACGGGTCATTCCAAAAATTGGGTTTTTCTTCCAAAACTAAATCAGGTGAATATTTGTCTATTAAATTATCGATGAGCTGAAGATATTCTTTGCTAATAAGATGTAAAGACCATAGCAAATCTTGCTTTTTTTCTTTAGGAACTTCGAACCACCAATCTATTGGAAACTCACTTTCTACCATAATAAGCTTTAGATTCTTATCTTTTAATGGCTTTAATTCTAATTTTTCTGACATTTTTTTTCACTCCTTTTTTTTATTTAAAAAACTAAATTTTGAATTGTATGTTTTTTAGTATAGGAAATTACTTTTACTCCCAAATCTCTTAAATTTGCTACGACTTGAGGGCAAATATCCTCGCAAATATCCTCTTGAACAAAATGTATAAAAGAAACAACTTCATTTTCAAAATGATTTGCAAAATCTAACATTTTCTTTACGATCCACTGTGGTCTAAGCTTTAAGCTTAAAAAAATCTCTTTTTCTTGAATTTCTTCGCTTAACATGTCAATCCAATTTTTTAGACTTTGTTCTTTTAAAGATTCTTTATCACTCATATTGTCGTATTCTTCAAATAATTCATTTTGTAGTGCTTGCTTTTCGACAATCTCTTCATAAAGATATCCCATTGCATAATCTGGAATATCTACTTGAATATATGGTATTCTAAGTTTATCTAATGTTTGTGCAAAAGGTGTTTTTCTAAATTCCTTCATAGCCACTTGGAAATCTACGGTAACAAAAGTAATATCTTTCTTTTTAAGAAAATCAGTTAATCTTGAAGTATCTGTATTTTGAAAATACTTGCCATTTTCTTTTGAGGACATATACGCTATTATTTTTTTATTTTTTACTGGTTTCAAATCCAAAACTTCCATAAAATAATACACCTCTTTTATCTTAACTTTTTAAATAAGTATTTACCTAATTGAATTGTCATAAGCTTGAAATATAAAGAATTTGACAAGAATATTTTTTAACTTCTTGATAAGGAAAATTATCAAACTTTTTATGGTAACAATTTTTTTAGTTAATTGAAAATTGTCATTTTTATTGATGGAATTCATGGATCACATGATCATTTTCTAACACACTTATATACATTTACAACATATTTGTCATGAAGAAAAAATAATTTATCAAAAAAAAGTTTTTAACAAAATAAATTTAGAATAAAAATTAAATAGGAAAGCTCAAAAATGGATATTTATTCAATTTTAGCCCATCCGATGAGAAGAAAACTCTTATACCTTCTCGAAGAAGAGGGATTTATCCCATATACCGAATTAATGGTGAAGTTAGGTATAGAACAAACAGGACAATTAAATTTTCATTTGAAAAAGCTTAATATTTTAGTAAGTAAAGACAAAAAATCGTATTATTTAACTGATGACGGTAAAAGAGTTATAAGGGTATTAGGATTAAACAAAAGAATTTTATCTGGAGAGGAAATAGAATATTTAAAATCAAAAGGGAGCGAAATAAACAGAATAGGTGTTATTATCTGTAATTGTAATACTGAAATTGCAAATGTGCTTAACATTAACTCCTTAGAAAACTATGTAAGTAAAATAAATAATGTAGTCTCAGTTAAAATCCTTGATAATTTATGTCAAGAAAAAAATCAAGATAATATTAATAATTGGATTACTGATAACTTCATAAATAAAATTATTATCGCTGCTTGTTCTCCTAAAACACATCAACATATATTTGAACATCTTTTTCAAAATATAATTGATAATACAAATATTGAGATTGCAAATATAAGAGAACAATGCTGTTGGGTACATTATTCAATAAAAAAGCATATTGATAGTCGTTTAACTCTGAAAAAAGCCCAATTACTTATAGAAGCCTCAGTTAATCGAGTAAATCTTCAAAAACCAATTAAAGTAAAAAGAGTTGAAGTTGAAAAAAGCTGCGCTATTGTTGGAGGTGGGATTGCGGGTATGAACCTAGCGTTAAACTTATCAAAGGCAGGTATCAAGGGTTACCTAATTGAAAAGTCACCTACATTAGGAGGAAAAGTAGCAAGATGGCAAAAAATTTCTAATATGGGAGATTGTTCTGCTTGTTTCATCTCTGAATTAATTGGGGAAATTGTAAAAGATAAAAAAATCGAGATATTGACAAATACAGAAATAATAAGTGTATCTGGAGAAGTTGGCAATTTTACAATAGGTTTAATTAGAAAACCTCGCTATATTGATGAGACTAAATGTACAGGTTGTAACCAATGTATTGATGTGTGTGCTCGAGAGAAAGTTAATATGTATGAATTTGGATTAACAAATAGAAAAATAATTCACTTTCCTTTTCAATACTGTTATCCTTATGTCCCCGTTATTGAAGATAATGATATTAATAACTGCCTTGAATGTGGAGTATGTGAACGCGCTTGTGCAAATAATGCAATAAATTTAATGGAAAAGCCTAAGGAATTAAGAATTAAAGTAGGTGCAAAAGTTATAGCTATTGGTTCAGATCTTTATTCAAATTTAAAAAAATATAATTATAATCCACGAAATAATGTTATAACTTCGGCAGAATTTGAACGAATTTTATGTTCAGATGGCTTAACTGACGGAAAGATTGTAAAATTGTCTGATGGGAAAATAGCGAAAACAATATCAATTATTCAAGAAGTAGGACCTTCAAACTATCTATGTGAATATTCGGATATTTTAACCCTAAAGTATATAGATATTATTAAAATGAAGAACCCTGATTGTGAAGTTAATGTTTTTTACGATTTAAGTAAATTAAAAGAAAAAGACGAGATAATACTAAAATCTACTCATCCTAGATTTCTTTACGCTAATAACGTATTAATTGAGACAAGAGAAAATATTAATTATGTAATTGCGGATTCTATTGAGTTTCAGAGTGATTTGATTGTTTTAAATATTAAATTAATTCCAAATAAGGATCTGAAATCTCTAAGAAAGATTATGGACTTCACTTTAAATGATTATGGTTTTATGAGTGAAGAAACTTTAGCTTCTGGTATTTATGGTGTTGGTACAATATTTGGGCCATTAAATTATCACTCAACTATTGCATCCACCAATAACATAGCATTAAAAGTAATATCCCTTCTTTCAAATGATTATTTAATAGCAGAATATACTGGAATAGAGATTAATGAAGACAAATGTGGATTGTGTAACCTCTGCGTCAATACCTGCCCTTACAATGCAATAAGCATAATCTCCGAAAAAATTACTATTGATAAGTTTAAATGTAAAGCTTGTGGTATGTGTGCGAGTGTTTGTCCTACTAATGCTATCGAAATGAATATAAATTCATCAGAAAAGATTTTAAAAACGATCGAAATTTTCTCAAAATTCAATAAAAAACCAAAAATCATCGCTTTTTGTTGCCAATCGTGCGGTTACGCTGCCGCTGACGATGCGGGATTAAAAAAATTGTTATATCAGCCTAATGTTTTTATAATCTCTGTTCCTTGTACTGGACGTATTGATACTGAATTCATTGTTAAATCTTTTGAAATGGGGTTTGATGGAGTTATGATTATCGGTTGTAGAAAGGATTCTTGTAGATATATTGATGGGATTGAAAAATTAAGAAAAAGAGTTGGGCTTTTAAAAAAGATTCTAGGACCAAAGTTAAGCAGACGGATAATAGTGATAGGCTTAAACGGAGTAGAAGGACAGACATTTGCTGAAATCTCTAATAAATTCTATTATTTATTAAAGGAGGAGATTAAAAGTAAGGCTTAAATTTTTAATTACTTCTTTAACATCTTGTACTGGATGTATATCAGTATTATTATCGTTAGATGTATTTCCACAATTTCTTGAGAGAACGAAAATCGAATATTTTCCATTTATATCTGACAATTTAGAGATCAAAGAATGCGATATAGCGCTAGTAGAGGGGTGCGTATCCGAAAAGAATCAAATCGAATATCTTCAAGAAATACGAAAAAATGCAAAAAAATTATATGCATTAGGTACATGCTCTGCATTAGGGGGGATTCTTAGTCTCTCAAATAAAAAAGAATCGTATCCTATTTCAAAGTTTGTAGAAATTGATGGTATTATTCCTGGATGTCCTCCTCCGTCCACACTTTTAGGAAATTGTTTATTGAATTTAGTTGAGAACAAAAAAATCAAGCTAAGCTTAAAAAATATGTGTTCTACTTGTTCTTTAAACAACCACGCAAAATTTGATTTATCATTAACAATAGAAAAGATTGTTCCAAGAAACGATGAAATTCATTTTCCGGAAGAAAATTTGTCGTGTTTTTTAAACGACGGGATTTTATGTTTAGGTCCTGTTACTCGAGATGGCTGTGATCATCTCTGTATAAATCAAGGATTACCCTGTGAAGGATGTTTTGGCACGGCTTCAAAGGGTTTTACAGCGAATTTAATCAATATTTTAAGCCTCTTTAACCTTTCTAAAGATTTAAGAAAATATAAAGCGATATATTATAGGTTCTCAAAATCAACTGTAGGAGGGAAGGTTTGATAGATAAAGTTGTGGTACCATGCACAAGGGTTGAAGGTAGTGGAAACTTGATCATTTATTTAAAAAATGATGAAATTTATCAAACTGAATTAAACTTTTCAGTATTTAGAGGATTTGAAAATATTTTAGTAGGGAAAAAGTTATTAGATATTCCAAAAATTGTATCTAGAATTTGTGGATTGTGCTACGCATCTCAAACAATTGCAAGTTGCAAAGCAATAGAAGATATATACGGAATAGAACCATCACATAAATCAATTTTGCTTAGAAGGCTTTTATTATCCGGAGAATTAATAAAATCGCACATGATGCATTATTTTTTCCAGTCCTTTCCAGATTTATTAAAAATATTTAAAATTAATAATATAATTAACGATCCTTATAATTTGATTAATTACAATCCTCAATTAACGACAAATGTTTTTAATTTAATAAAAATTGGAACAGAAATAAATAAGTTAATAGGAGGAAGGGTGCTACATCCAATTACTCCTATTCCTGGAGGATTAATATTCAACCCTAATCGAAAAAGTTTAATTTTTATAGAGAAATATCTAAGAAAGGGGATTTACTATATAGAATCCATAATTGAAAATTTTATAGATTTATTTTCTGCTTTTGATCCTCCTACAGAATTTAATCTTTCTAATCCTATATATTTTGGCTTAAAGAATAATATGGGGTTTGATAGATATGAAGGAGATCTCAGAATTGAACAAAATGAAACAACTTACGACGATTTTCAAGCGAAAAATTATTCAAAATATTTTGATAAAAACCCTAATCTTTATGGGATTATGTTTAAGTCAAATTCGAAAAATAACATTTTAACAGGACCAATAGCACGCTATAAGTTAACTCAAAATTATGGGATTGATAAAATATCCGAATATATAAGCAATTTTGGAAAAAAATGGAAAAGCAATTTATTATTTTTAAACTTTTTACAATTAATTGAAAGTTATTACGAAATTCAGAAAAGTGTTGAAATATTAAATACTACTTCACTAAAAAGTAAAACAAAACTTGAACACCTAAACTCAATAAAAAAGTCAAATGGAATAGGGGTTATCGAAGCACCAAGAGGTGTATTAATGCATCATTATCATTTAAATAAAGCTAAAATCGTTGATCAAGTAAAACTTTTCATTGCAACCGAAATAAATTTGCCTATTCTTAACAAAATGATCACTGAATATGCTAAAAAGCTATATGAAAAAGAAGATATCGATTCTGTTAAAGAAAAAACTCAAATAATGATAAGAGCATTTGATCCTTGCATATCGTGCGCTTCTCATTAACATTAAAAATCATAATAATTAAACATAATTGATTTAATGAAGAAGATAATGATTTAAATTGAAAGAAAATCTCTTAAATAACGCGAATACAGAGTATCCATTTAGCGAATTGTGTGAGACTCTTTTGTTTTATTTTGATGAGACTTTAGGCCATGTCCCACTTCTTATTTGTCCAGAAAATGCGCTAGATGATGATTCGGGAAAATTACATCTTATAAGATACCATCCAATTTGGTTTTTAGAACTTAAAGATGAAACTACAATTAACCGAATCGATTTAGAATACTGTAATCAAATGTATTTTGCGAAGAAAATTATTATTGAATCTAAGAGAGTTAAAAGAAGAGCAGGGTCTTTTCCACAATTGGGTGAAATAATTGTGTTGATACTTGTGTTACCAACAGATTTAGATGTTTTTGGAGGAGACCTATTAAACGTATTAACGAAAAAATTAATCGACAAATTTGAAAATACGCTTTATTATGTAATCGAGTCAGAAATTGCGAAACTAGAAATTATCAAAACGGAGAAATTAATCAATAAGATAAAAAAAGGAGATCAAATAAAAGAAGAAATAAAAGCTATAATCAACCTTACTTGTGAGGAATATTTTTCATCTGTAATTAAACAAACTGATGCGACCACTTTCAAATTGCAAAAAGCAATTTCTTATTTAACATTTAAAGGAATCGATATTGACCACATTGTCATAAACAATCAAAATATATCGTTTTCTAAAATTCGATTATTTGATTATAATAGAGTTGTTCAACAAAAATTAGGAATTAAAGATCAATTTAAAATAACTAGTATATATATTATTAACAATTTTCAGGAAATAGAAGTTTTAGTAAAGAATAACAGTAAAAAAGAATTCAACGATCTCATCGTCCGAATTACTTACACTCTAGAATTTTTTGAAAAAGAGGTGTTAAACGAAAAAGTTGAAAAATGCATTCCCGAAGAAGAATTATTGTTTATAACACCTGTAATTAAAAATACAAACAATTATTTGTTTTCTATTATTGAAGAACATTCTAATATAACAATATTTTCTAATAAAATTGATTTAGAATTAATTAAAAATCGTCCCTACTAAGGAATTTTTTCAAATTTTGGAAATCTTCTCCATTTAATTCGTTTATCACCGTATTAAAAGTGCCAATAGTTTTATCTTTTGTAACAACCATCAGTACCGATCCATTGCCAAGTTCCTTCATTAAGATATAGTTATATTCGCTTTCATATATGACAGTGGATAATTCCAGAGGTGATAACGGGGAATCTGAAAGATTCATAATCCTTGTGAAGATTTGATATATATTCGATTCAAGCGTTCCTATTTCTAGCTTCATAAATTGAAGTTTATGATTTAAATCTATTTTTCCCAAAGTTGATGCTATTAATAGCCCATCCGGTTGATTAAACAAAAAGTACTCCGAGAGTGTAATAATCTTTAACTGATCTAGCATGTGTCTTATTTTTCCTAGTCTTTGTAGCGCTAAAGTATTTTGTTGGATTTTGTAATCTAAAATTTCAATTAATCTATGTTGAGCACTCCCCTCTTTCACCGATACAGGGGTAAAAGCAACTCTATTTTTCAAATCGTCGGTGAGCTTATCGATAAGTAGTTCATAAAATTCGTCTTCCTTCGATTCCTGAAGATCAATTTTATTTAGTAAAACGTACACTTTCTCGACTTGCGGACTAAATTCAAAGATATACTTCAAAAAATTATCAAAAATTTCTTTTAAACGAGGTTCATTTGCCGTTGTATCCACCATGAAAACTGCCGTCATTACTTCAGAAAAGACAAGCTCTCGTTGTTTTTTAGAGAAGTATCTGTCCATGTAAAGTTGTTGTCCTCCTAGATCCCAGATGGATAATTCCATAATTCCACGAAAGATAAAATTTTCCCTCGAAACTCCTTTTGTAGGTTTTAAATTGAGCACTTTCATGAAGTTATATCCTAAGCAAGTAGTACGCATTAGCGATGTTTTACCTGCGCCACCAGGACCAAATAACAGTACTTTTATTTCTTTTCACCATTAAACAATTTATACTTCTAATATATTTTTTATAAAAGGATGTTTATTTAATTTTTTCTAATTTCGGTTAAATTAGTAGGTTTCAATTACATTGACGATTGAATTAAATATAATTTTAAATTACCTTATATAAACTTTAATTTTAATAAAAAGAGATTTTTGTATATTATGAATTTAGAGGATTTTATTCGCAATGTTCCTAATTTCCCAATCGAAGGAATTCAGTTTAAAGATATTACAACTTTAAGTAAAAATCATGGTGCGTTCAAAGAATCCTGTGATAGGTTAATTAACCATTTTAATAATAAGGGTATAAATAAAGTCTGTGCTGTTGAAGCTAGAGGGTATATCTGGGGTGGTGTATTGGCATACCAGTTAGGTGCTGGATTTATATTAATAAGAAAGCCTGGGAAATTACCTGCTGAGACGATAAGTGAGACATATGAACTTGAATATGGAACTGATACAATTGAAATGCATAAAGATGCTATAGAAAAAGGAGAAAAAGTTCTCTTGTTTGATGATTTATTAGCGACTGGAGGTACCGCTAAAGCAGCTTGTAATCTGATAGAACAAGCGGGTGGTGTTGTAGCAGGTATAGCATTTGTTATAGAACTAACTGGAAGCTTACATGGTAGAGATAAACTAGTAGGGTATGATATTCTTAGTTTAGTTCAAATTCCCGTAGACGAATAATCTTACGACTAGAATCGTTCATTTATATGTTAAAATAACAACCCATTTTTTTTCCTTAAAATTCTCCATAATTTTTAGTCTGAAAACTTAAATAACGCTCTGTACTTTATACTCACAGTAGTATATTAAACACAATACTAGGTGTAGATTTAATTCCAGAACTTGAAAAAACGCCCTTCTATAACAGTCATATAAAATTAGGAGCAAAGATGGTAGAATTTGCTGGTTTTAGCATGCCAGTTCAGTACGACAGCATCATAAAAGAGCATGAAGCAGTACGATCTAAAGCAGGGGTATTTGATGTATCTCACATGGGTGAATTTCTGTTGGAGGGTGAGGGTGTCATTGACTTTCTTCAATATGTAATGATAAACGATTTAAACTTACTTGAACCGTCGAAAGGCCAATATTCTTGCATGTGTTACGATAATGGTACCGTTGTTGATGATTTAATTTATTACCAGCATTTACAATCATTCTAAATCTGTTTGGATTTTCTTCGTAATAAA
>DATKTW010000110.1:0-5905 GCA_035530895.1 Candidatus Nanopelagicaceae bacterium | reverse complement strand
AAGCGGTCTTCAAAATTGGAGGAAAAATTCTAGAAAATACTAGCAATATTAAATCAACTTTCTCCCAACTGACTCAATTATATGAAGAAAAAATTCTTCACAAAATCATTATTCTCCCCGGTGGGGGATCTTTCGCTAATTTTGTTAGAAAATTGGACGAAGATTTACAAATCGGAGACGACCTAGCTCATTGGATAGCTATTTATTCCATGAATTATAACGGAATAATATTAAATAGAAAATATCCTGATCTGGAAGCTATTGAAGAATTAAAGACATTTCAAGACGCTAAACAAATGTTTTGTATCTTCCTACCATATAGTTTTCTCCGTGAAGACGATACTCTACCACATAATTGGGATGTAACTTCGGACTCTATAGCACTTTATATTGCTAATAAGCTAAAGTTAAGTCGATGTTTCTTAATCAAAAATGTAGATGGCATTTTTAATATCAATAAGGATTTAATTAGAAATATCTCCACTCTCAAATATAACGAGTTAAAAGACACCAATCAATTAGATAAAATAATAGAAGACTATAATACTATTAAGAAATCGAAACCTATAGATTCATATTTATTAAAATTAATAGAAAAGTACAAAACGCCCTGCTATATATTAAATGGAAGACCTAACAATCAACGGATAATTGAATTTTTTAATACTGACCTACCTGATGAGAAAAAAATATATACAAAAATTATCAGTCAAATTGAACTCTAAAGCTATTAATAACCTCAAATATTAGGTTAATTTAAGCAAAATTAAACTAAACTTAATTAAATTAATAAATATAAATTAAAAATGTGAAGTGAAATCATTATGGATATCGAAGAAATGAAAAAAAATGCTGGTTTTCTAATAAAAAATGTTAAAGGAATAGAAATTCCCGGATCTGCTACAGTTAATGTTAGATATAAAACTTTAGTGAACTTTGCAAAAGTATATGGAATAACTGACTCAAAATACGTTGGTTCTGAAGAAGATGGTATAGTAGCCTGCCATGGATTTGCCAACCATTTCACTATCAAAGCGGTGTATAAATTACTCATAGGTTTTAATGTAGTTCAGGATGGTAAAACGCGGGGAATAATGCTCGATCTTGGTAAATTGTTACACACAGGAAACATCTACAGTTGGGAAGGTTGCGTTGATGTCAAACCTGGTGATAAATTACAAGTTACTGGTTCATGTGAAGATGTATGGTTAAATGAGAAAAATATGATGTTATTTTATAAATTCTTAGTTAATGTAACAAATCAAAATGAAGAACCCGTATGCGATGTAGTAATTACTGCAGGGGTTAGGAAAGGAGGGTACTAAAATGACAAAAATATCTGATTATAATGTTGGGTATGTCGTAAAAGATCAATTTGAGGGAGTTACTAGGGATTTACTGCGGGAATACGCAAAAACATCCGGCGATACTAACCCAATTCATACCAATGATGTTGTTGCTGAACGAGCAGGGCTAAAGGGGATAATCGCACATGGTTTATTCTCTACAGGCTTAATCACAAAATTATTTGAAGACCATCTGGAGCATGAGAAGTCAGGAAAATTAATAGAGGTCAATATAGAAATGCGAGGAATGGTAAGGTGTGGAGATCTAATCATTACTGAAGCTACTGTCAAAAAAATTGAAGGAAATAAGGTGTTTTTTGAAGTTGAACAACGGACGATAACAAGTGTAGACATTAAAGATACAAATGGAAATCTTGTGAAGCAATTCGAAGCAGGTGAGAGAGGTTATATTTCTGAAAAAGATATTGAAAGAGGACTTGTTAAAACCAAGGATGTTCCAGAAGGAATTCTTACGTATAGGGAGAGGATTTCTACTCCTGGAACCGCAATAATAGAGTTATTCGAGTGACCATTCATTTGATAAATTATAATTATTTTTCCTAATTTTTTTTGTTTTTCATCTCATTAATTTTAAAAAACCTAATTTTATTGTTTTTATTGAAAAACATTTTTAAAGATTAACATCAAAAGAATAATTGGTTTAAAAATAGAATTTTAATCTGGTAGGCTCTTGACTATTCTGACTTTAGATGTAAAAAAGGTTGAAGATCTAATTTTAAGTGGTAGCTATGAAAAAGCAGCTGATGAGTTATTTGAAGTAATCGAAAATTCTGCAACTTCTGACAAAGAACTAATCTATGACGGCTTAACATTATTAAATAAAATATGTGACAAATCTCCGGCAATTTCCTTAAGAACAGTTAAAAATTTAAGCAACACGATAAACGACATTAATTCTTGGGTTAGATTAGTGTCTTTAGAAATACTATACCAAATAACTATGTATCGACCGAATCTACTGATTGATCTTATCGATAAGATTCGATCACGTTTATTTGACCAAGAATCCTCAATTCGACGCTTAGCAGTAAAAATTATGGGAAATTTAATTCTTTCTTTACATATCGATAGGGAGCAACTACAAAACATTATTGAGGAATTTACTGAAAAATTAATGGATACTGATTGGAAAGTTAAACTTCAAGTAATTAAAACGCTGAAAAAAATTTTGAACCAGGATTATACAAAGATTCGAGAATTCGAACCTTTACTTTCGATTGTTATAGTAAATTTGAGAGACGAAGATGATGATGTTGCCAGATCAGCGGCAGAACTGTTAAAAATACTTGGTACGTATTTTCTCTCGAAAGAAAAAATCACCTATGTCCTACTTAACCTACTCTATAACGAAAAATCGCGAGTAAAGGAGTTAATCATATGGCTTTTCGGAGAAATAGGAAAAGAAAAATCATCGGAAATCATCCCTATTATCCCCAAACTTATTAATCTTTTAAAAGAAAATAATTATCGAATTCAATTAAGAGTAATTGATTCGTTAGTAACAATAGCGGAGAATAATTTTGATCAAATTTGGGCTAATTTAATAACCGCGCTCTATACTGGAGATTCTGAGTTTAGAAATGTAGTTATAAACGCACTATACCATTTATGTCAAAACAATATAATGCAAATTTTTAGTTACATCTTTGAGGAGTTTGAAAATCCATCAGAAAATGTTCGGGATGGGGTTTCGCTTGTTTTTAAACGTCTATACGAAGAATATTTAGTGGAAATAGAAAACGAGATTACAAAAATACTTTATACTTTAGAATCAAAGTACTGGCGAGAGCGAAAAAAAACAATAATTCTATTACGAAATATCTGCTATATTTTGGAAAGTAAGAAAATAGCAGTCTGGATTTTTATCGAGCTGGAGAAAAATTTAAAAACTGAAAATGATCCGGATGTAAGTGAGGAAATTCTTTATACAATAAAAAACATTAAAACGACATTTCACGATATTGACGAAACAATTCAAGAAGTTAATGAAGATTTAGATGTGTTTCGTAAAAAAATTCGGGAATTTCAGAAAATTCCCGCTGAATTCCGTGAAAAGATGAATTCCTACATAAAAAAATTCAAATTCCAACAAACTGAAATAGAATTAGATAAAATCTATCGTAAAATATTAAATAAAATTAAGAAATTTAATAAAAGATTAAATAAGTTCGAGTACAAAAGGCTTGCGTTCAATTTAATTGAAGACTGGGAAGAAACCAAAGTAACGATAATTGATGAACTAAGTATTATTAAAGGATTCATTTCCGAGGTCTTTGAAGAAAAAAAGGAGGAATTTACAGCAAATTTAAAATCGAAGATTAAGCAATTAGAAGATCGTATAAATATATTAAAAGCCCAATATGAATACGCTAGAGATTCTAAATTTTTGGAAAAACTAGATGGACTAATCTTAGAAAATATAGGAAATTCGGATGTTGAAGAGAAGTTTACTCAAATAACACTGTTTAGAAATTATATGTTTAAATTGGATGACGATATTCGAGAAATTTTGGTACATAATGTTGAATTTAACGAAATTTTTAAGTCTATGCTAAGCAACTGGGTTGGAGTGAAAATAGAACTACAAGAATATTTAAGCGATTTAGATCGAAAAATTAAAAGCCTGAAAGATAGAATTCTAATAGAACTACAAGAATCTAATGGAAATGCTGAAGAACAAAAATTAAATCTCCTTTCTTCTGTATTATTTCAAGGTCATATTCAATCAATAATTTCGCAAGGTATTGAAGGATTAAAAAAGTTCAATAACAATTTTGATGATTTAAAAATTAAGCTGGATACGTTATTAAAAAAAAGTGAGTTTTCTGATGCAAGAAAACTTATAGAAATGAACACTAACCAAATTCAAAATTTTATAGTGGAATACGAGAATCAGATTGACAATATTATAGGAAAACTCACTGAGGAAAATGATATTTTTAACCTGTGGGCAAGACCAACCGTAACTAAATTTGTCTCGTTCAAAGAAGTTCTTATAAACAAATTGAAAAACTTCAATCAGAAGAGTAATGATGAACTTACTCTGAGTCAAATAAAATATTATCTTGATGTTATGAATCCTATTAAATTAGAAAGTCTCGCATCTTATATTGACATGGATATTAATGTCTTGAAAGAAAAGATTGTAAAATTTGTAAATAAGAATAAACTTAATGCGCGAATTATAAAAGATATTCTCTATTCACCAAAAATAGAAGATATTTTTGAACCGAGAGATATTCTTTTGTTTAAGAATCTAAAAACAATTGGAAATAAGCTCTATTTTAACTTTAAATTGAATAATCCTACAAATTTACTTTTTTCAGATTTACAAATATCTCTTAAGACCCCTGGTTATTTAACTTTTCTTCGAAGCGAAAGCTTTCCTAAATATCTTTATCTCAATGAATTGAAACCTGGAAATGTTTTTAAGTTTAATTATGTCTTAAAATTAAAACATAATATCGAAAAGAATTTAACAGATCCATCAGTTGACGAAGTTAATCTTAATATTTATTATAAAGATCCTTTCGACATTACAAGAAAGATCACAAAGAAAATAAATCTCCTTCTTCCCTAAGACTTTTTATGTTTTCATATAATAAATGAAGCTTATTTATCGAAAAATAAATAATTTATAACGAAAATATTAATATTTCCATTTCATCTTTAAGTTTACATCCAATTAAAATTGTAACATTTTAAAAAAAACGTGAGGTGAATGCTGCAAGAAGAAGAGAGTTATCGATTAACGCTCCAAACAAAATTATTCGGATGAAACTGTAAACTCGACTCCAAGAAATTAGACGCACTTTTGGCTAATGCCGGGTTGAAAGGGGATATCGAAGATGCTGCAATAATACCGGTTCCAAACACTGATATAGTAATAGTAAAAAATATTGACATCTTTACACCAATTATCGATGAACCAGAAATAATGGGCGAAATAGCCGCAGCTAATGTTACTAATGATGTATTCGCGTTAAATGTCCCAGAAATCTCAGGCATGCTTGTATTTCTCGGGATGAAAAAGAATATGCCTATGCATATCGCAGAAGGAATATTGGTAGGTATCAGAAACTTTATTGAGAATAAAATTGGTTCGAAAGTACTTGGTGGTCATACCATCTACTCAGAATGGCCTCTTATTGGCGGAGAAGCTTCTGGATTTGTCAATAAAGACAAAATTATTAAAAAGAATTATGTGATTGAGGGGGACACATTAATACTAACCAAACCCGTAGGAAACCAAGCAATCATGGCAGCATACCGATTACAGAAAAATAACCCTGACCTTTTAAAGGCTTTTTCTAAAGAAGAAATTGATGAATCAATAGATTTAGCCATAGAGTATATGACTATGCCTCTTCAAAGCGTTGTAAAAGCTATTAATTCTTATGAAGATGTATCTTTCGTGCACTCAATGACAGATGTTTCTGGATTTGGACTTTCAGGACATCTAAGAGAGATGCTTCAAAATTCAAATCTATCTGCTTATATCAAGAAGGTTCCGATATTTAAACTTACTAAGGAATTAG
>DATKTW010000109.1:0-4630 GCA_035530895.1 Candidatus Nanopelagicaceae bacterium | reverse complement strand
AAGAGCCAAATCCAACTAGGAGATTTCTACCTAAGGGTTTAACCCTTGTTAATCCGATTGTTTTAGTATAACCTAGTATTGTTTCATCTTTACTAGGTAATTTCATCCCTTTTGGAACAATAAGGAGTAATAACAGCATTAAAAAACCCTCAATCAGGAAGAATTCTACGAATAAGATTCCTGTAAATTCTAATCCCAAAATGAGGGGGAGAAAAATAACCTCAATAAAAGTAGCAATCCATGGAAAAAGTGCGAATAAAAGCATTATTACGATGCCTCCAAGAATAGGTTTATTTCTTAGTAATCCCCTTGTTTCAAACTGTGGTAACTTATCAATATTCGGGAACATTTTTGTAAACGTATAAATAAGCACAGATAATCCGACTAATCCTAAGAAATATAATATGAGTATGGTGGGTGTAATTCCTAGAGTAATGAAAAAAGTAAATCCAAGTATCAGAATAAAAATACAGACTCCTACATCAGCAGCAACTATAGATACCCATTTCACTAATTTATTTTTAATAATAACTTCCTCAAGTACGTATTTGTATTTCATTGTACCAAATAATCGTACCTTCAATTGAAATACAAACAAAAGTAAAGCCCATGTAATCGGTAAGCTACCTAATATTAAAATCAAAACATTTACAGATTGGGTTAATATTGTTAAAACTATAGCCATCAGACTCATAGAAATTCCATGTATGATTAACATAAGTACTAATTTTGCTTTAGCTTGATCCCGGGGCAAAAGAGGCAACGATGCAAGCGTGGAGGAACCAGATTCTTCCATATTTAGTAAACCGCCTACTAACATCAAGGGTATAAATTGGCTTGATATCATAATAATAGCCCACAAAATCATCATACTAAAAGATGAAGACACTTCCATCATTATAACTTGTTGCATCGATAAAATCATAATCATTGGGTAGATAAGCGGCATTAATATAAAGATTAAAGATTGATAATCTCGCGTTGAAGAAATTAAATCTTTACGAATATATGATTTAAGGGGGGATGTTGATTTCACTTTTATTGAGATTGGTTTAACCTCTTTTTTTGTATCTTTCTTAGTTCTTGAGGAATCTAAATCAAAAGTAGCAACGCTCGATAAAGATTTGATTGCTATTTTGTAGGTTAGGTAAGTTAATCCCGCTAAAAGCCCCATCCCCACTAAAGTTGAGGCCCATAGACTTAACGGAACTTGGTCAGGGATCAAACTTAAACTCACCAAATATCCCGGTGCAAACGGTAGTGGGATAAAGCTTAGTATCATGTTTACACCCAATGTAGGTGGATTTACACTAAAATCAGCTATAAGAGAGTATATGGCGTTTAAACCGAACTGCAGAACAAAACTCGAACCAAACGCTATAAGGAAAAAACCCATTAGTGAGAGGATTCTTAAAAAATTAGCTTTACCTGATTTTCTATTCGATTCTGAGAACACCCGGCTGAACTTTTCCCCAATAATAATTAAAATACTCGCTCCAAAAATAGTTATAAGAAAAGAAGAAATAAGGCACATAAAAAAGGCAAAAATATTTTGCGTTATAATAAAAAAAATTATTGGAAAAGCAAATGTCATTATTATTATTTGTACATTTAGGTTTCTAAACAGGGTCATAAAACCTAACTTTTTTAAATCCTTTCGAGATAATGGTAGCGTGTGCAGCCATTTAAAGGCAGAACCTGACATCAATGAACTTGTTGCAAACAATCCAAAAAGGAATAAATACAATATAGAAATAATTAAAAAAATCCAAACAAAAAAACTAAATAAATAAATTCTACCCTCTATAGGATAGAACGGGTTAATGCCTTCAATAATTGCAAAATACATTAAGATTGAAAGGAAAGGCATAAACACCATCACGAGACCTGAAGCAATTTTTAACGATTTCGCTTGCCCGCTTACATATTTTTTATTTTTCTCACACTTTTCAAGCAATTTGGATTGATGTGCTCCTGATGCTGCTAGTTGAGAATCTAAAATCATTTCTAAATTTGTAAATTTTGATAATGAAAAAATGTTTAATCCTTTTTTTTCTTCCACTTTAAGCAGACTCCTCTATTTTTTTCTTATAAGATTTCCTTAACTTCTTTACAATCTCTTCTACGGAAGAATCTTGCTCAGTTAATCTGAGAAATACATCTTCGAGACTTGCTCCAACTTTATTTGCCTGATTTCTAAGCTCTTCAATCGTTCCAAGCCCTACTAATGCGCCTTTATTTATTATCGCTATGCGATCACATAGATCTTCTGCTATTTCCATAATGTGGGTAGAAAAAAGCACTGCTCCACCTTTTTCAACATGCATTTCTAATATTTCCTTTACCACTCTTACAGATTTTGCATCAAGCCCTGCTAATGGCTCGTCCAATATCAAGAGCTCTGGTTCATGTAGTATTGAAGCAATAATTTGCATTTTTTGTTTATTTCCGTGCGATAAAGTTGCAATCATTTGTTCGTAATATTCCGTCGCTCCTAAACTTTCAAGGTATTCTTGTACCCTCTTGGTTGCTTCGTTTGCATCTAATCTACGGATCGAAGCGATAAAATTAAACAAGTCCTTAGGTGTAAGTGATTTGAATATTAACGCTTCTTCAGAAACATAACCTACTTTCTTTTTCATTAAAACCTCTTCACGTTCTGGATTTAAACCGAAAATACTTATGACGCCCTCTATAGGTTCTAGTAGTCCTAACAAGAGTTTAATAGTAGTTGTTTTTCCAGCACCGTTTGGTCCCAGAAGTCCAAAAATCTCTCCTTTATGAACATCAAAAGAAATTCCGTTAACCGCTTTAATTTCGCCAAAATACTTTTTTAAATCTTTCACAGAGATTATTTTATCGTCTATCATTATATTTTTTCCCTTAAATATTAAAACACGGCTTCTATTATAATTACGATAATAAAATCATCGATTTGAATATATTTATTTATATTTTAATCTATATATCTTCAATATATAAATGTTATGAAATTTGCTTCCACTTTAAAAATTGACATGTAAACAACTTCTAGTAAGTATTAGTTAAGCATATACGAATATATTTAAATATATTAAAATTCCAAATTTCTGTAATCTGTTAGTTTAAGCTATAATAGTACTAAAAAATTGTTTACATCTTTTTGTTATTCTTCTGCTTTATGATAAAAACTATTGAAAAGATAACTATTATCGATCCAATTAAATGAAATATTGTAAAAAGCTCACCCAACAAGAAAGTGGCAAATATGGCGGTAACAATTGGAGTGGGCGAGAAGATTATTGTAGCGTTCGATACATCCAAGTATGAGAGTGCTTTGTACCAAAAAAAAAGTCCCAGTCCATAAACAGACCCCATTAATACAAAATAGAAAAGATTATACGGATCATAAAAAACACTAAAATCTAATGGTGAAAAAATAACGAAGGTAATTATTAATATGATTCCACTTAATGTATTTCGAATGAAAACCATCTGAATAGGGGTGATTTCTTTTCTAACAAACAAAGGTTTAGTTATAGTATGCCCAAACATCCACATCGCAGTTATTAACAATACTATCAAAACACCTATCAAAATCTCAGCGTTAAAACTAAGAAAATTGAACGAACCTTGAGTTATTGCTAATACGAGGCCGAAAAAAAGGATAAACGAAAAAATGATTTGAACTCTAGATATTTTTTCTTTTAACAATAGAAATCCGTATATTAATCCAAAGAATACAGATGTTTTTTGAGTTAACGAACCATTAATTGCTCCAGTTAGTTTATATCCTACGAAGTATAAAAGCTGATTTATCCCAAATATTATACCTATAAGAAGTAATAGCCAAAAATTTTTCCGCCAACTTCTTATAAATGAATTTTCTGGAATCAGATTAATATTTGTTGTCCTTTTCTTCTTATTCATGTGTATCTCCAAAAGCATTATGGGAAGAAAGATACTAGCCTCTATCAAGCATGTCATAGCAGCAAATGCGTGAGAATCGATTGATTTTGCCGAATTTGCAACAATTGGTTGAAATCCAACGAAAACAATTCCTAAAATTCCAAAAACTAAGCCTTTTCTTAAATCATTGTTCAAGATATCTAAGAAAAACATCAAAAAATTAAAAACTTTTACAATAGAGAAGAACAGAGCAGAACAACCTTGAAGTAAAGAAAAACATTATTATTGATTAACTCTTTACATAATAGATTATGAAAAGTTTCGAACGGATATGGACAGCATTAAATCTCGAAGAGCCAGATCGAATTCCGACTCACACCATTAATATCGATGGAAATGTCGCTGATAAAATCCTAGGTCCCCCAAAAAGAAACGCGTTTGACATATTTGATGAGATGGAAAAGAAATATCCAGATGATTGGGTAGATAAAATTAACGATATCCTTCTTGACATTGAAATTTCGACATTTTCAAAAGCAGTAAGAGCAGGTTACGATCTAGGTTTTGATGGAGTGGGAGTACAATATATCCCCTTTATCCTTGAAAGTCAAACAGAAATGACAGATATATTTGGAAAGAGACATAGGGTCAGGAATATTGATGGTAATCCTTATCCAGATTACTATGGAGGATATATTAAGAATAGAGAAGATTGGGAAGCGTATCCTAAACCTGATCTAAA
>DATKTW010000108.1:0-13128 GCA_035530895.1 Candidatus Nanopelagicaceae bacterium | reverse complement strand
TGATAATCCACCTTGACTACTATAATCAGTTACTTCGTCGTAGATATTCATGGCGGCTACAGTTATTACATTGTCGGCATCTCCGGGAGATCCTATATTATTCCCTCCTGGACCATCATTCCCAGCTGAAACAACCGTAACTATTCCATTCTCGACTGCGTTATTTACTGCATTAATAAATGCTGTGTCCCCTGCTCCACCACCAAGACTTAAAGACATAGTAGTAATGTTATAAACATTCTTGTTTGTTATTACCCAATTTATTCCATCAATTATATCTGAACTCCACCCAGAACCATGTTGATCAAGTACTTTTACTCCTACTAAACGGGTATCCGGGGCTACTCCTTTCCATGCATCTCCGCTTCCAAAAAGATTAGGGCTAAAAGGCCAATGCATTTCACTTCTAAACCTAATATTAAAATCAGTTACCCAACCGTCCGTGGTATTATCTATAAGAGTCATAGAGTATCTGAAAGAATAGAGTCCAAGATCGCTACTTGTCGCTGTGAATGAAAGAGTATGCGACCAAGAGTCGGAACTTACTTCATGCGAATCTACTATAGTTTCTCCATAATAAAGATAAGCCCAAAAATCAACTTCATCAAGACCAGGTGTAAAATCATCAAATTCGCAGAAAAGTTCTATCAAACCAGGCTCAGTAACATTAAATCTTGCCCAATTAAATAGATACGATCCTGGTGATGCATCATCGCCAGTATAATCCCATTCGTACGCTGCAGTAGCAACAGTTCGTCCAGTTCCGTCATAATTGGGATTACCCTCTCCTGCTGATATTCCAGAACAATGGGAACCATGACCATTGTCATCATAAGGACTAGCTGATATGCCTACTTCGTCTCTCCATCCAACAATTTTGTAATTAAAATCTGCATCTGAATAACCCGGACTAGTGAAGTTATGTGAGTCATCAATTCCAGTATCAATAATTGCAATTGAACTATATTCATCTCCATTATAAGAAAGATTGTTCCACACATAGGGTCTAAGATTCATATTTCTACCTGCATAATATAGTTGCGCTTCATAAACCGTATCTTCCTCGATGAAAAACGGTATTTCATTTTGAATGAGTAAATCGCAAAATTCATTTAAAGGATTATAACTGATTCTGCCAGCAAACCCATTTAAAGCTGCTTTATAAGTTGATTTTATTTTTCCTCCTAATGTTTCAAAGAGTAAAGAAATTGAATCATAATCTCCGTTAGGGAAATAGATAATTATGGGTATGTCATCTATAGTGATTTTCTCTGTTTTTTGATTGTCAGTTTTGAGGATTTCATCATCTATATAATTCCTACCTAAATATTCTTTATCTCTGTCAAAATTTTCTTCGATAAATCCAAATTCAGATAGATATTTTAACCTAACTTCAAAGTTATCATCTATTCCATTTTCATTCTTATCCGCTTTTGAAATTTGCTCCTTCCATTTAGGAAAAGATTTTAGATCAAATTGCACGTTGTTAAGGTTAAATTCCATCTCATCATTAGAAGATAAAGAATCGTTACTTTCAGATTTGTAAAAAGTATTTATAGAGCCTAAAGAAGAGAATATTAAGAGCGATATATATAATATCAAAAAGATTCTTTTTTTTTTCCTAAAATTCAAATATCTCATTTTAAATTTCGCCTTTTTTCATTTATTAGAGATTTATTTATAAGACTAAGGATAAAAATCGTTATCCTAATATTTAAATTTATACCAATAAATGATTAAAATTATATTAAGAAGCTAAATGTAGATTATATTAAAATAACATTATATAGTAGTAGATTTTAAAATTATTAATAAATATCATTAAAGATTTTGTTTTAAAATGGTAAATAATAAAAATTTAACGCCTTTCGAATTACGGCGCTATCCCATTGTTCCTTTAATAGGTGTTGGTGTATTGCTAACCCGAAATAATTCTTTATTATTAGTAAAACGAAAATACGATCCCGATGCGGGGTATTGGTCAATTCCCGGAGGACACTTGGATCTGGGTGAAAAAGTTGAAAGTGCAGCTGAAAGGGAAGCTTATGAAGAAACGGGCTTTACTGTGAAGGTTTCTAAACTAGCAGGTATAATTGATAAGATTATGTACGACACCAATGGAAAAGTCGAATACCATTATGTTTTGATTAATTATTTCGTAGAACAAACGGAGGACGACCTAAATCAACCACCTATACCAGATTCCGATGCGTTAGACGCTAAATTCGTGCCATTTGAAGAATTAAAAACATATAAATTAACCGAATCTTTAATTGAGCTTTTAAAGCAACTAAAACTGGGATTTTAATAAGTCTATTACGTATTTTTTTAGATGATTATTATAAAGTTTCTTGTTGTTGGTTTTTCGCTTTTCTAAACCCACAAAATGCAATACTTACTTTATCAAATAGTAAAAATTTAAATACAATATTATCACATCTTCAACCACAACGAAATCTAATTAAATACCTCTACTTACAATGCGGTTTCACCTACTAACGGAATTTCAATGAAATTCAATAACTTTAATGATAGTAGTTATATCTAATTCTATAAAAATATTATTGGATGGGTGATTAATTATTTTTTATTAAACAAAACAATTTAATTCAAATATTATTAATTTGCATTAAACATTCGATATTAAATTACTAATATAAGTTTAATGACGTTACGAGAAGGTTCTAAAATTTGTCTACATTAATGAAAATCGCGCGAGAAGGTAAAACAACTAAGGAAATGGAACTTGTAGCTAAAAAAGAGCAAGTTGATGTAGATTTCATACGAAAGGGAATAGCTCAGGGACGCATTATTATTCCAAAATCCAACCAACGCAAAACTGAACCTATAGGGATAGGAGAGGGGCTACTTGTAAAAATCAACGCTAATGTAGGTTCGAGTAAACGAGTATGCGATATAGCGGGAGAATTAGAGAAAGCTAAAATTGCAGTAAAGTACGGTGCCGATACAGTAATGGACCTGAGCACAGGGATCAGTGAGGAGGATGTGAAACTTATAAGAAAACAAATACTAGATGAGATTAAGGTCCCAATTGGAACAGTTCCTATTTATCAATCAGCATTAAGAGCCCTAGAAAAAAAAGGTGCTGTCATTAACTTTGATGAGGATGATCTCTTTAATGTTGTCGAAGAACAAGCGAAAGAAGGTGTCGATTTTTTCACTATTCATGTCGGAGTCACAAAAAATATTGTTAATTACCTAAAAGATCATCCTAGAATGATGGGTGTTGTCTCTCGAGGAGGAACTTTTTTAGCAGCTTGGATTTTAGAGAATGATCTAGAAAATCCATTCAATTGTAATTACGATTATTTGTTAGATATGGCTAAGGAGTATGATTTCACTCTTTCCCTAGGCGATGGTATGAGACCTGGAAGTATCTTTGATTCAACTGATTATGCACAGATTCAAGAACTTATGGAAATATCTAAATTAGTAAAGCGCGCTTGGGCACAGAATGTACAAGTTATGGTAGAGGGTCCGGGCCACATACCAGCTAATGAAATTGAGAGAAATATTAAAATTATGAAATCTCTATGCGATAACGCACCTTTTTACGTGTTAGGTCCGTTAGTAACAGATATTGCTCCCGGATACGATCACCTTGTAAGTGCTATCGGTGGTGTTATCGCGGGATTAGCGGGTGCAGATTATCTCTGTTATGTTACCCCCTCTGAACACTTAGCATTACCTAATAAGGAAGAAGTAAAAAGAGGCGTAATTGCTTCAAAAATCGCGGCTCACGCTGTAAACATCGCCAAGTACGGTAAAAAAGTATCAGATTGGGATTACAAAATGGATATCGCAAGAAAAAATCTTGATTGGGAAGGAATGATAAAACACTCAATCGATCCAGAATTATCCCGGGAGATCCATTATCGAAATGGAAAGATAGAGAATGATGTTTGTAGTATGTGTGGGGAATTTTGCGCAATTAAAATCCTGCAGGACGCATTAGATAAACGAGCGTCAAAAAAAATCTTGTAATAAAGCCAGCAAATATGTTCTAAAAATAATCTTACTGTTTTTCTATTGCTGTGATAATTTTTTCAAGTTTTTCTATCATATTTTTTGAGTTTTTCCCGAATAATCTGATAATTGGTTCTTTACCCATTGCCCCCTTATCCCATATTATATCAGGTATTTTTCCGGATCGCTCTACGCTTTCTTTAATTAACCATTGCATCGTAGAAAATTCTTTTTTTTTGATTTCGAGGGGTTGATTTTCCCTAATTATTTCTTGCAAATCTAAATCAGTGTTGTCTTGAATTGCTTTTATCCAATCTGGGTTGTACTTCAGATTCGTGACAAAATTAATCGATTTATCGTATTCTTTAGCAGAGAGAATCAAACGTGCAGTATGATCTGATACTCCGAATTTGATTTCTCCAGACGCTTGAGGATATCCATTGATTAGAGTTATTCTACCTTCTATGGCAGCAATATCTTCTTGAGTTGTTGCTGATTGCAGTGATCCAGAAATGTTCATTCTGACTTCTGGAATTAAGATGCTGAATTTCTTCGATTTCGAAATATAATTGTAAACCTCTTTAATTTGGTTTATTACCTCAATATTTTGCTCGGAAAGGGTTAAGTCTATTATCCTTCCTTCATTAGGTAATTCGATGAATTTTTGAAATCGAGAATCAAAGAAAGCTTCTGCTTTTTCGATCGCTATGCTAATGGGATATCCTTTAGCAAGAAATCCCGTTATTGCAGAAGAAAAAACGCATCCTGTACCGTGAATATTTCCTTTAAGAGAGAGTTTCGGTTTTGTATAAGTCCTGAAATCGAAATTTTCTTCTCTTTCACCGTTCCTTCCGATGCATATTAAATCAAATACTTTGTCTATAGTTGTTCCGGCGCTCTTAATAACTACTGCTTTTTCTTCTTTAGGATGTTTACCTTCTATATGTAATTTTTTTACAAGGATTTTGGCTGCATTTTTGAGTTCCTCGATATCGGTTTCATGCCTATTAAGCAAGTCCGAGTTAGTGTAAAAACTAGCTTCATTAACATTTGGAGTAAGTATTTTAAGGTGAGGAAACAAATCTCTTTCTATTTCCAATTCCAGTCCTTCGCTCGAAATCCTAGCACCTGCGCTAGAAACCGAAACCGGATCTAATACGGCGATTAATTCGTATTTTTTCACATTTTCAACAATGATATCTAAAGCTTTAACATCGGGAATCATTCCTATTTTGACGTATTTAACTGGGTAACTTCCTAAAATTGAGTCCAACTGGTTATCTAGATCGTCAGAGAGAGATTTGTATCCTACAAATTCAGTCGCGTTTTGATAAGTAATAGCTGTAATTGCTGAGAAAGGATGAACTCCGCATCTATCAAATGTCCTAATATCTGCTTGAATACCCGCACCAGAGGTAGGATCTGAACCCGCTATTGTTAAACAAAAAGTTTTCATACTATAATATTAGTAAAACTTAAATCCTAATTAACTCTTTCATAAGCCCATTTGGCTTTATCGTCCAAACCTAGTGCTTCATATGCCTTTGCAAGAAATAAAAATCCGTCAGGATAATTATAATTCTCTTTTACTAATTTAAATAGTTGATTAATGGCAAGATCAAAGCGTCCTCGCATGTGGTTTATCTTACCTTTTAGGAATAGAATATCCTGATCTTTTTTATTTGAAAGATTCTTATCTTCGTGCAATTCTAACCGCGATAAAGCATAGTCATATTCTTGTTCGTTAATTAGGATATTGATAGATTCGATGAATTTTAGAAAAGTCATTTTCGAGGCAACTAATTCCATTTTTTTTGACTCTTCTTTTTTAAGTTCGTTATCTAATGTTGATAGCTTCTCATCTTCTCTAAGTTTTATGAAATCTTTGAATTCATCAAGCACTCCATTTGGATACGGTTCTCTGCATAACGGACAATTAGAAGAATGAAGTAACCACTCCTTCAAACAATCAGTGTGAGTCGGATGCCCATTAGGACAATCGTGAGAAGAATCTACGCCTTCAATAATACCCAAATGACAAATGATACAAATAGCCATGTCAATCAGAAAACTATTTAATAAATTATAAAATTATAACTTTTAAGTATATGTTCTTTTTAATATTTCACTCTAATATATTCGTATTACCCTCGAATCGATTATGTCAACGAACAAAAAACGATTGTTTAATGAGCTCCTAACAAAGTTTTTATTAATGTATGAAGATGTAGATGCTCTGATTGTATCCGATCATGAAGGATTAATAATTGCTGGGCAAAAAAGAGCAAGCATTGATATGGAATTGGTATCTGTTTTAACAGCTTTAATCAATCCTATTTTAGAAAGAATTAGAGACGAATTTGCCTTTAAAAAATTTGGATCAGCTAGTTTTGATACCGAAAACAATCGACTGTTGTTTATATCTATTGACGAGAACATAACTCTCAGTGTCGTATTAGATACACTATCCTCCATTGATAAAATTAGCCCATATGCATATTTTTTAGCAGAAAAGACTGCTCAAATTATTTATGCTGGAGAAAACGATGTCATTGAGGTCACAATACCCAATTTCGACACAGAATCCGAAAGCTTAAAGGAACCCGATAGAATAAAAAATCAAATCTATCAATTACGTTTAGATTCAGGAGGAATTTATAAATTTAAATTTATAATCGTGGGCGACAAAGCTGTTGGAAAATCTTCGATTGTAAGGAGATTTGTAGAAAATAAATTTTCTCTTGATTATAGGGCTACTCTTGGCTTAAATGTCCTCTCTCATTCATTAAACTTCTATGGTAATGAAATCTACTTTTCGCTTTGGGATGTAGGAGCACAAGAATATTTCAAACGCTTTAGAAAAACTTATTATATAGGCGCTCAAGCTGCTTTCATTGTGTTCGATGTTTGTAAAAGAGATTCCTTCGCAAATGTGAAAGTATGGTATAAAGAACTTGAAGATTTTCTCAATAAAAAAAATATCCCCATAGTAATTGTAGGTAATAAAATAGATTTAGTAGATCAGAGAAGCGTCGTATATCAAGAGGGTATTGAGCTTGCTGAAGAGCTTACAAAGGAGAATATTGAAAGTGACTTCTCTTACATTGAAACTAGCGCATTAACGGGCGAAAATATTGAGGACGCTTTTAGCTTAATAGCATACCATTATATAATGAAGAGAAAAGAGAGAGAGGAGCAAAAATTAGAAGAGAGCTTAATGGATCAAATCAATTCGTTATTAACTAAAAGAGGAAAATTAACCATCTCTTTTATTACTGAAAACCCATACTGGAGTCCCGGATTGCAGATCCTAAATGATGTTAATATATTATGTAAATGTGAAAAACTAATAGATGATAAAGATAAAAGATTGTATGAATACTCCAACGGGCTTATTATTAAGAACTTTTTGTTCGATAACATAGATATTAAAGATTCTGATGGTGTATTTATCATATTTGACGCCAGAAACAAAAAGCACATCGAGCAAAAATGGAAAGATGTGGTTTTGAACATTATAAGCAATTTAAAAGAAAATAAAGTTGCACTAATTGGCGTGAGAGTATCAGATGAAACCGATTGGTCAAATATAATGGAAGAATTTAATGTCAATCAATACTTAGAGAAGAAAATGGTATCTCTTTTGTTTTTTAAGATTGGCTTCGAGTATAGATTGGAAATATACGATCAACTTGATGTAATGTTTAGTACAATTACAAATTTATGAGTTCTTACATTAAGCATTAGTGAAAGCTAGCATAAAAGGTTAATAATTTCTAATAACTATTTCTAAAAGCAAGTTAAATTATTACATATTTTAAGAAATTAGCATGTTTTCCTTGAAATTAACAAAAATTTAAATAATTTTTGTCTATTATTTTATCACACCTCTGAATTGAAATTAACAGTGGAAAAAGTTGAGTCCTATGGAAGAAATGGCTTATAAAATATGTATATTTGGAGAAAGTGGAGTAGGAAAATCTACTTTAGCACATCGTTATTTAAAAGGTTATTTCGAAGAGGACATAAAACTTACGATGGGTGCTGAAATTTTTGTGAAATATATCAATATAGAGAATATAAGAGTGGTTCTGCAAATTTGGGATTTTGGGGGTGAAGATGACTTTAAATTCCTATTACCTTTGTACTCTAATGGATCATCTGGTGGAATTTTCATGTTTGATCTGAGTAATAAAGCGCCATTAAAAAATATTGATGGCTGGATCGAGACTTTTAAGAAAGGTTTAGCATCTAGTGAAAAAGAAATTCCAATATTAATGGTTGGGGGGAAATTAGATCTGCAAGATCAAATTACCGTAACTGAAAGCGAAGCAGTAAGCATCGCGAAAGATCTTAATCTGTATAAATATATCGCATGTTCTTCTAAGTCAGGTGTAAATGTTGAAATTATTTTTGAAACATTAGTAAGAGACATTTTGAGATTTCAGAATTTAATCTAAATAATTAAATAATTCGCATTAATATTACACTTGAATTTGATAGCTTTTTTGCACCTATAAAAACTATTTGAGACTTTATTTAATGAGATAACAAATGTTTGCACAAATTGAATATGGTAAAGAACTACAGTTTCTAGCTTATTTAGTTCCGGTTATAATGGGTATTCAATTAACTATTTATTTTTATACACAATATAAGAAACTTAAAGATGAGGATCTTCCGCTCAATATTATTTTATTAGCATTTGGTTCGTTTATTTTATTCATGGTTATTGGTGCTTTATTTATTCAAATTGCGAGAAATTTTATTGTGAATGAGACCATTTATGAAATAGTTTATAGAATTGGTTGGGTATTAACTTTTTTTTCTACGATATCTTTTTCAAGATTCATTATCCTTGAGGAGTTTACTTTAATTATTAATCTAAAAGTTGCGAAAACTTTAGTGATACTAAATTTTATACCAATTTTTTGCGTTTTTATTTTACCCTCATTACAGTCTCCAATCTTTATTGGAAGTATTTTTTTTGTCGTATTGAATGGTTTATATATAATTAGATTTCAAATAATATTGATCCAAAAATCAATAGGAAGGATAAGAACAAAAATTAGATTTTTTTTCATTGGAGCTTTGATTAGTCTCATTGCATTAGTTTTTGCTGTAATTGTGGGATTACGCTTTTTACCTCCAATTATTAATGAAATTGTGTATTTTACAGGAGTACTGAATCTATTTATAGGTTTCTTGATAATTTATTTTTCAGTTTACAATTTTCCACCTTTTTATGAATTTGAGTGGCGTGAGAATCTTATTAAACTTTTTATTTTTAACCCCAAAGATTTTAAGAGCTTATATCATTTGGATTTAGTTCAAAATTCTCATACAAGTAATTATGCCGAAAATATTGATAGGCTTTTTTCAAAAGGAATATCTGGAATTGAAAAATTAATTACTACAATTACTAATACAAAGACAGAGAGAATAGATAAGATACAGCAAGACGATTTTCTAATAATGTTTGAGTATGGAAATGTTCCTATTTCATTAATTTATGTTTTAATTGTTAAAAAGGATTTAATTAGTTCAAAACATTTATTAAAAATCATTAGAATACGATTTGAATCATTTTTCAAGGAAATATTATTAAATTTAGATAATATAGAGGAAGATCAAGAAAAAATATTTATTAGCTTTAATAATATAATGGAAAATATATTACGAGGATGATGAAATTATTTTTCCTATAACCGATCCACTAAGATTTGTGTCTTTAATATTGGAATGGATTTTTATCATTTTGTGTCTTGAATTAGGATTATATTTTCAAATAAAACATAAAAAGCAACCAGTGCAGATTAAAAATTCACAAAATGTTGGATTTTCCGCGCTATTTTATGGAATTTCACTTTTGAGATTCTTTATATTAATAGGGGATTATTATGCTATTGGAACGATAACTTCCCCGTTTTTAATTTGGTCAAGTGGGAGTTTTAGATTTGTATTTTTAAATTTTGGATATTTATCAATAAATTTTGGTTTCTTACTGTTTACTTTTTGTATGGAAAAATATAAAAAATTCTTTTTCAAAAAATATTTTTTCACTTTTTGCTTTTTAATACAAATTTTTATTCTCATTTCTATGGTTTTAATCGATCTTTTTAGTATTCTTTATCTATCAGTTTTATTATTACCGCTTTTCATCATATTTCTGCTTATCTATGCTAAAGATTTTGATAAACAAGGTAAAAAACAAAAGATACTCCCTAACATTGGTTTGAAAATGGGATTCTCAATTCTACTTATGTTATCTGGTCATATACTTACAATAGATTTTGTTTGGTATTATTATGGATTCATAACTAGATTAACCGGAATTAGTATGCAGCTTATCGCGATTGGTTTGATTTTTAAAATGTTCAGAAATTTTTTTCCCTTTTTTGAATTTAACTGGCACGATAAAATCGAAAATATATATATTTTGAATAGAAATGGGATTAATCTATATAGCAAATCTTTTTTAGAAGAAAGAAAAACTATCGATGAACAGGTCATATCTGGAGCATTATCATCAATAAATATTATGCTTAATGAATTAATGAATACCAAAGAAAATAAAATTTTGATCATTAAGAAAAAGAATAAAATAGTAACTATTTTTGCAAGTGTTTATATTATTGGTGTATTAGTTAGCACAGAGGAACTAGAATTTTTTAAGCATAACATTAAGAGATTAGTTTTAAAAATTGAAACACTCTATAGAAACCTGCTAATCAATTGGAATGGAGATAGAACCCAATTTTATCCAGTAAAGGATATTGTGACTGATATCTTTTCAATGTGAATAGATTTTTTCTAATTCTTTCTTTGAAATCTACGACCAAATTGAAGTGATGTTTAATTCTATCATAAACCTCTAAACTTTTCTCAAATTTTGCTAACTAAACCTTTATAAATTGAAAAAGCTACTTTTAAAAGCAAGTTGTGTTATATTTATGATAAGACGAAGTTTTTCTTTGTCTAGACCAAAAAAAGGTGTAAAATTCAATTGTTAGGAAACAAGCAAAAGCTTTTTAACGATATCCTTAATAATTTCTTGGAGCGGTTTTCCGAAATAGATGCTATTATTATCTCAGATCTTGAAGGTTTCGTGATCGCTGGAGAAAAAAGGAAGGATATTGATAGTAACATCGAGATCATCTCTGTTCTAACAACCCTTATTAACCCCGTTTTAGAAAGGATAAGAAATGAATTCAGTTTCAAGAAATTTGGAACTGCTTCGTTCGACACGGATGAGCATCGCTTATTATTTATTACAATAGACGAAGAAAGAATTTTAAGCTTAATTTTTAATAGCATGGCATCAGTTGAAAAAGTGGCACCCTATACCTATTTTTTAGCTGAGAAAACTGCTCAAATACTTAACATGCAAGGGGATGAATTAGTCCAGCTAGATATCCCTGATTTTGATTCTGAAGCAGAAAGGCATGAAAAACTTAAAGAATCTATATGTCAATCAGAATTAGATGAATGTGCTAATTATGCCTTTAAATTTATTATCGTAGGATCACACGAGGTAGGAAAAACTTCTTTAATCCGACAATTCGTAGAAAAAAAGTTTTCGCACGATTACCGAGCAACTATAGGATTAAATATTTTTGCTCATAATTTTGACTTTCAGGGAAACGAAATTCATGTCCAGCTCTGGGATATAGGCGCGCAGCAATATTTTAAAAGGTTTCGCAAGATATACTACAGCGGTGCAGAAGCGGCTTTTATTGTTTTTGATATTACTAACAGAGAATCATTTAATAAAATCAAAGGGTGGCATGGAGAGATAAATCAGCTCATTGATGAAAAAAATATCCCTATAGTTATCGTGGGAAATAAAGTCGACTTATCTGAGCAAAGAGTAATATCCACAGTTGAAGGAGAGGAGTTAGCCAAATTACTATCAGAAACCTACATAGAAACCAGTGCTCTTTCCGGTGAAAATGTGATCGACGCTTTTGAATTAATTGCTTACCACTACATCATTAAATCCAAAAAAAAGGAAAAAGATGTAATTCGAGAAGATTTAGTGAAAGCTATTCTCTCAACCTTAAAAGAACTAGTTATCTTAGAATTAACATTCATATCTGAAAACATGAGTTGGGATCCCGGCTTCCAAACGGTAATTCATCTGGAGGACCTCGGTGAATATTCAAAGCTAAAGGATAGTAATGAAGAAAAATTATATCCTTATAAGAACGGTCTAATTTTAAATAGTTTTACCTACGACGATTTTAATCTATCTAATTCGGACGGTGTATTCTGTATGTTCGACGCTCGCGAAAGGGAACACATTGATCCTAAATGGAAGGATATCCTTATTAACATAATTAAAAAAGTTAGAAGGAAACGCGCTGTAATTGTGGGAATTCGAGTATCTGACGACAAAAACTGGTCCCAGTTAATGGAAGAATTTTTAATCGATAGGGATTTAGAAGAGAAGGTTGTGTCGGTTCTATTCCTAAAAATTGGTCCAGACTATAGAGAAACTATATACGAACATTTGAAACTAATGCTAGATGTTATAGTTACCACGAGAAAATTATAATATTAGATTTTTACTCTTTTAGCTTATTTTTAAGTTTAATAGAAATTAGATCACCCATTTCTGTCGTGGTAAGTGTTTTTAAGCTATCATTTTTAATGTCAGTAGTCCTTCCTTCTAATAAAGCCTCTTCAACAGCAGTATCTATATCATTTCCTATTTCGGACGAGTTAAACGATTCTTCGAACATTAATTTTACGCTTAAAATCGTGCCTATAGGATTTGCAATTCCTTTTCCAGCAATATCGGGGGCTGAACCGTGAATTGGTTCGTACATTGACACTTTTCCGGGATGAATGTTTCCACTTGAGCCCATTCCCAGACTTCCTATAAGGAAAGCGCCTTCGTCGCTAATAATATCTCCAAACATATTTTCTGTGACTACAGTTTGAAATTTAGATGGCTCCCGAATAAGCCATTGGCAAAAGGCGTCGATGTATATATCTTCAGTTTCTATGGCTGAAAAGTTTTCGCTAATCTCATGGAAAATTTTTCTCCATAATTGGCTTGTTTTTAATATGTTTGCCTTATCAACGGAAGTAACCTTTTTATAACCTTTTCTTACTGCATAATCAAACGCAAATTTT
>DATKTW010000107.1:0-22005 GCA_035530895.1 Candidatus Nanopelagicaceae bacterium | reverse complement strand
AGGTAGGTAAAATGCCTGGATGTCATGATGCTGTTCCCTAAATGTTTCTCCCGCATATAGGGTATTACCCTAGCGGGAAAACTATATTTTCTTCTTTTTTTTGTAATTGTGGCGCAATAGATTTACTATAGAAAGAATTTTTGTTACTCTTCTAATGTATATGTTTTTTAGAATCTCAAATTACCTCAGAATTGTGTTAATTGTGTAGTTTATAAGTTTGAAAACAAATAAATAGAAAAAGTAAATTATTGTATGTCCCGAGTTGGTAAGCTTAAAATGTTAAATCACAAAAGTACAGCCGCAGCGAATAAATCAATGATAAGTTCAGAGTTTAAAAATAAGTGGACTTTCAGGCTTTCTAAGAAGAGTGAAAAAAGGAGCGTTAAGAAATCTACCTATATTCGAGTCTTCTTTCTTAATTTTGCTATTAGCGTAATAAGAATTTATTTAATTGTGTACCTACCTGTCTATTTATTAAATATTTTAAAAATTGATAGAAGCCAATTAGCCTTCATGCAAGTGTTCATTTATCTCGTTATGTTCTCAGGACCAATTTTAGGGTATTTATTTGATAGATATTCCAAAAATAAAAAGTTAATAATGATATCATCAAGTATACTTTTTTTGGCTAGCTTCTTACTTTCTGTATTAAACGTTAATAACTTAAGCATTTTCGGTCTTTTTTTAGCTTTGAACCTTTTAAGTCAGGAGATAGTTAAAGTTGGGATTTCAAAATTGATAATAGATCTTTCCAAAAATGAAGCTGTTAAGGATAACAATTTAGTTACCATAAATATATCGTCGAATGTCGGCTCATTTATTCCTTCAGTTGTGTTCCTTTTTACTGTAAGCGATATCTTTAATATTGATCTTTGGAATGATTTTTTCTTTATTGGTTTCTTATCCTCTCTTCCTATAATCTTATGTACTGTATTTTTGAGAGAAATAACTAATGAACCTAAAAAAAACCTCGAACATTGTGAGAGAGACATTAAAAGTTTTGCGGGAAATAATACTTTGAATTTGATTCTTTTATTTCTATCGTGTTTATTGATTTGGAGTGATAAATTGTACCAATTTCCTTTTTCGTCTTGGATTTTAACCAGGTTCGGAGAAGAAGCATTTAATATATACTCGTTATTATATATTGTGTTGATTTTACTTAACATTGGAGGTTGTATAATAGGGCAACGAATTTCAAACAAAGAGAATAATAGAATTAACAATATTATAGCTGAAAACCACAATAAGCTGGACCCTAAAAGTGATACTCAAGATGAAATATTGTATTCCATTAAGCTATCTAATCAAATAAGGATCATCGCTATTACAGTTGGACTATATGCTATTTTAACTTTTATGATGGCGATATCAGGTTTTTTCTTTTTGATGATTATCCAATTTATTATTCAGGTAATTGCGGGTGTAATGATGTTAAATTACGCATCTTTGATGATAACAATTTCCTATAACGGGAAGCATAAAACTTTTACATATCAGTGCTTGAAAATGTCGTTTGCACTTAGTAGTGTGATTTTCATTCCGTTGGGGACTTATTTTTCTGCTTTTATTCAAATTGAAATGCTATTTATTACTGTAGGATTTTTGGCAATTTTATCATTAATTCCTCTAATGCTGATGAGAGTTAAATCAAATAACTAATTCTATTGAACTTCTTAAAAACAATTAAAATGTTTGGAGTTTTTATATCGGAAGTCTGAAATTTTACTGTGTTTTAATGTATATCAATGTGTTTACTCCGATTTATCAAATAAAATTTAAGACTATACCTCTCTAGATTTTATGAAAAAATGGTATGCTCTATTTGACTTTCATTCTTAACACATCAAATTTTGAAAAAAAACAAATTTTTAATGTAAAATCAAACTACACTTACTATAAAAAAATAATAAATAATTATTTAAAAAGGGACTAATTAGAATTTAGGAGAAATTAAAATGGCCAGACCCAGCCCGTTAGAAATTTATGCTCTTTTAGATAAGAGTAATTGTCAAGACTGTGGAAGAGATACTTGCATGGCATTTGGAACAGATTTGCTCGAAAGGAAGGTCACAGTTCAAGATTGTACGCACTTGATGCAGGATCCAAAACAGGCGAAAAAACGAGGCAAATTAATAGCGCTTGTTACTCCTCCACAAAAGTCTGTTGAAGTTGGAGTGGGTGACCGTAAATGTATAATTGGTGGAGAAGAGATTCTCAATCGGCATCAATTAACATATTACAACGAAACTGCGATTTTCATGGAAATTGCAGATGACGATCCTGATTTAGAAGCGATCGCTAAGTATTTAACGAATCTTGTTATTGAAAGGATGGGAGATGCTTTAAAAATAAATGGAATAGCGTTAAGATGCGTATCAGATGACGCAAATCAATTTAAGTTGGCTGCGAAAAAACTTACGGAATTATCAGATCTTCCCCTTATGTTAGCCTGTATGAATCCAGATATTTTACTAGCTGCTGCTGCTGAAATTAAAGGATACAAACCTTTACTCTATGCTGCAACAAAGGAAACCTGGGAACAAATTGGTAAATTTGCCGTTGAAAATAATATACCAGTTGTTTCAGTTTCAAACGATCTAGATGAACTTATGTCTTTAAGTGCTTCTTTACAAAAGCTTGGAGTAAAAAGTATTGTATTAGATGCGATGACTTTTTATGGTCCTGGGAAGGTAGCTTTAACCTACGATAATATAATGAAACTGAGAATAGCTGCTATTGATAAGGGAGACTCGAACGCAGGTTTTCCTGTCATGGGAGTACCCGCTGCATATTGGAGCCAAGTGAAGATTGACGATGGGAAAGATTTATGGGAACACCAATATCAAGAAATCATTATGGCTGAGATCATGGAATCTATCGATACAAGCCTTATTGTTCTCCACAGCGGTAAGAGGGAAGAAGATATTTGGGTTTTACTAGCAATCATGACCTTAAGACAGAGCGTATTCAGCGATCCACGTATTTATCCAACAACAGATCCTGGTCTTTATGAAATAGGAGAACCTGGTGAAATGGCTCCCATTTTTGTAACTTCAAATTATCGGTTAACCAAGATTCCTGTAGAAATAGATATTAAAGGTGCGAACATAGATGCCTGGTTGCTTGTTGTGGACTCCGAGGGAATCGGGATTGAATCGGCGGTAGCGGGAGGACAATTTAATGCAGGATCAATTGCTGAAGCGGCAAAAGAATTTGGTGCATTTGAAAAAGTAAACCACCGAATTTTGATTATACCAGGTATGGCCGCACGCTTGAGTGGAGCTTTAGAAGACGAAGCTGATGCTTTCGTTGTAGTTGGACCACGAGATAGTTCAGGAATTGGTAAATATATGAAGGAACAATGGAAACCTGAAGAATTTATGAAAATTTACGAAGATTTGAAAGAGTAGCTAATTTTCTTTTTACTTTTTTTATATCTTAACCAGATCATTTTTTAGAATAAAGAATAAATCAATTTTGGTTTTAAGTCTTTAACGCTCTTTATTATTAGTGTTTTTGCTGTACTTCCGCGCTGTAGTTCTTCAGCTGAATGATTTCCTGATAATACGCCTACAAATGGCACATTTAGATTTTCAGCGAGGGCTTTATCTTTAGGATGATCGCCAATTATAACAATTTTATATCCTTTGTATTTATCCAGTAGAGAGATTTTTAGATTGGGATCTAATTTACTCTTAATTTGTTTGCTTTCACCTATTACATACTCGAAAAAATCAAAAATTCCTAAAATTTGAACTATCCTAACCGCCATTTCTTGTTTTTTAGAAGTTATTACTCCTAGTGTAAAGGAGTTTCGTTTTAATTCTTCAAGTTTTAACTTAACATCAGGTAATAGGTTTGCTTGATAAATTCCTTTCTTTCCATAATAACCACGAAATGCTTTTACTAATTTTTGTGGATTAACACTTGTTACCCGTTTAAACATTTCAATAAGGGGAATTCCGATCATTTTCTCTATTCTTACTGTTTCGATGGTGGGAAGTTTATATTTTTTAAGAGCGTAATTAAAAGAATTTACGATTCCCTCTCTGTTATTAATCAGGGTGTTATCTAAATCGAAACTTAACAGAATTTTATGATCCTTGATGTTTTCATTCATGAACTCTGATCCTTTCTAAATAATTATTGGAGGTTTATATAGATAAAAGAAAGAGAAAAAATAAATTAATTTAACATAAACTATTAAATCGTTAGCAAGGGATCTTCTAAGAGGGTCATACCAATTGAATCTGGATCGCTAGGACTATGTAATGATCTATCTCATTTGAAATGCTTCCGGCTATGGTATTATTAACATAAATCCTAACAACTCCTGAGCTGCTTGTTAGTGGCTGTTGGTTAAAATACGGTATCATAATAGATAGTGATATAGCTAAAACGATTAATAGTGGAATAACTATTAGTATTGCTTTTAATTGCTTTCTTATTTTAAAAACCTAATAAAATGTTTGAATTTGAAAGTTTTATATCCCAAAAAATCATAAAATACCATACTAATAAACGATCGTATGATATTATGGTCTTATAATCTATATCCTTTAAAGAATCTTAACAGATAGCCAATTTCTTCGGAACCTGTTATTATTCTTTGAATATCGTATGGGAAGTTTTCAAATTCAACATCTCTCCCATTAGAAACCCAATCAATTATAATTTGCACTAATTCTTTGTATTTATTTACCGTATTTCCTTTCATCTCGATTTCAGAAAGTATTTTGAGTGCTTTTTTGATATTTCCGTTGAGAATAGCTGATATTGCAGCCATTATATAAGATTGAACGATATGAGAATTACCGATTTTCTTTAAATTAGCAGCTTTATAATAGTATCTGTAGACATTTTTGACCATTTCATTGACAAGAAATTCTTTCGCCGTATCTAATTGTTGATAAAATTTGATGCTTTCCATAATTAAGGTAGCTGCTGTGTAGAATTGTTTGTTTTTTAACCCTTCTTTTGCAACAATGTTTAAACCTCTAACTATTTGATTGAATATGCCAAACTTATTATATTCTAAGCCTCCTTCAACAGCAATATCGTAAGCATTTAAATAGCTCTCAGTTGAATCATTTACATTCTTTACTTTCCAATAATTATCCCCAGCTTTAACGTAATGTTTGTAGGTCATTTCTAAATTGTTCAATTCTTTAAATATTACGGCAGCGTTGAAAAAATTTATAGCCGCTTCATTGAAATCCTCAATCCTTTCAGAATAATTACCTGCTAACACAAAACAAGAAGCAGATTCGATAAGATTGTTATGAATCTCTTGGTAGCATAAAGCAGCGCCACGATAGTATCGAGCAATTTTATAGTAATTTTCTTCGTTTTTTTCTAATCTTTCCGCTAAATTTATATAAGCACCAGCTTCCTTTTTAGAGAATATGATAAACTGTTCTTCATCATCGATAAGGTGGTAAAGAGATTTTAAAACTTGAGCTATCTGTGATATCGCAAGATTCTCGTTTTTTTCTTCAAAAGATTGAAAAAGTGTGGAGAAAAACTCGATGCCATCATAGATTATACTGTTGGATTTTTCAATATCATCTAGTTCTTGATAACAATCTGATATTTGCTGATATGAATACGAAAGCAAATCAAAGTAATGGTATTCTTTTGCGATTTTAACGACATTAAGATAATACTTTATTGCGTTCTTATGGTCCTCCACTTTTAGAAAGAGCCCAGCGATGTTTTCATAGTTTTGAGCGAGTTTTCTGGTTTCGTTAAATTCTTTTAATATTTTACTTTCTCGCTTTAGATAATCTATACTTCCTAAGATATTCTTTCTGTAAGATTTAGGTTCATCTAATTTTTCATAAAGATCTGCAATTCGTAAGAAAATCTCTGCAACCTCATGAAGTTTCCCTTGCAATTTAAATGAATTTACTTCATTATTCCAGTATTTGATGGTTAGCTTATATAACTTAACAGAATGAAAAGAAATAAGTCCTTCTAATAATTCCGCTATTGAGATAAGAAATTCTCCAGCTTCAAAAAATTCTCCAGACTCAGAGATTTCATTAGCTGTTATAATAGAATCATTAATAATTTTTTGACTTTGGTCGGTCTTTTCTTTTTCATCTTCAAGAGTATTAATTTCCATTAATAAATCTCTAACCTTCTCAAGGTAATCGCCATAATCGCTAAAAGAATCCTCTTGAAGAATCTGAGATCAACCCTTTAAATAAAAGTCAAATTTATGCAATAAAATTAAAAGACACATTAAAAATAATGGTTTTTACTAGTATAATAAAAAAATCGAAATTCTTTATTGAAAAAAACTAAATTTTTTGACACAAACACCAAATTGAGAGAGTTTTGGTATTATAAAATTGTTCCGTATAAATTCTCAATAGTTATTTATTTCTAGAATTAATTTTAAATAGGTGGAAGGTTTTAGTTATAATAGTAAAATTACAAAGGTTGAAAAAAAATTCGACAAATAGCTGATCTACTAGAAACCGGATTTATTGAAACAATTACTCCTGAACGGAAAATGTTAGTTGGAGATTTACTCAAAGAACTAAATCTAGAAGGAAAATATTTTGGGATCCTTGTTGATGGAAAAAAAGCAAGTGAAAACACAGTTATCGACAAGAACTCATCCATAACCATTTTACCCCATATAGCGGGAGGCTTAAATTAAACTTTTTTTATCTTCTCTTAATTAAAAATCTTATTTTAATTCAACTCTCATCAAATCTTCAGCAATTAATGTATTAGGAAAAATTTCCTTAGCTTCTTCTAGTAATTTTATAGCGTCTTCTTGATATCTTGAGGATATGTGAGTTAAAATTAGTTGTTTCGCGCCCATTTTTTTCGCATCAGTAGCAGCATCCACAGAAGTAGAATGCCTCTTTTCTTCAGCAATATCAGAAAGGTCTTTTGAAAAGGTTGCTTCGTGAATTAAAATGTCTGAATTTTTTCCTAATTCAATTAAATTTTCGCAGGGAACCGTGTCTCCTGAATATGTTACTTTACGTCCCGGTCGTTTTGGACCTACAATCCCTTCTTTTAAAGGATCAATTTTTTTCCCTTTATATTCTATGATCTCCCCCTCTTGTAGCTTTTTCCAGAGACTACTCTCAGGAATTCCGAGTTCTCTAGCTTTTTCTGGGTTAAACTTGCCACTTCGTGGTTTTTCTATGAATGAATATGCGAAAGTTAAAACAGAATGCTCAACTAAAGTATATTTAAGAGTGTATTTATCGCTTTCAAAAATCACATTATCTTCTAAGAATTTTTCTTCAATAGGGATTTCAGAGTCCAAGGTCTCGAACACAATTAACTTTTTATTATCGTTATCAATTTCTATTATACTAATGGGATAATTTGCTTTGAGTCCGAGTATTTTTCTATGCGTAAATAAATAGAGGAATAGGTTTTTCGGTCCAAAAATCGTGAGGGGAGCAGTTCTGGTAATGAGGCTGAACCTAAACAAAATTCCAGGAAGTCCAATTACATGATCGCCATGAAAGTGTGAAATTAAGATTTTTAAAGGTTTGTTGAATTTTAAACCAGCTTCAACTAGCTTTCTTTGGATGTCTTCTCCACTATCAAATAATAGGAGTTCATTTTTATATTTAAGAGCAGTTGAAGGGAGGTTTCTTTCGCGTACTGGTATAGCCGCTGAGGAACCTAAGATAATTAGTTCCATATTTATCACTTGCTCTTTCTTAATTGAGAGATTTCTAACCTTTGCTGTATATTTTGTTTGCTAAGATCGTCTACTAAACTCTGGAGTTCTTTGAGTCGTAATTTTACCTCAGGATGGATTGCTTGCGATGTAGCATTTTGAGTATGGATTTGCATTTTAAGCGCCTCTATATCCGTATTTAATTCATTCGTTTCTTGATCTTTTGATTTTATAAGGTCTTCTAATTCTTCGTATTTTCTTTTGATCCTTATAGCCTCAGTTTTTATTGTAGTGATTTCTTCCTCTTTTGTTTTTAGAGCGTTGTTTGCTTCTGCTAATTGTTGTTGCAGAAAACTCGCCATCTCTCTTTGAATTTTTAATTTACCTTTAGTCTCACCTGGAGAAAGACTTTCAGAACCAGGTTTTTGAGCTTGATTCTCGACAGATTGTTGTTGGAGAGATGCTATTTGTGATTTAGCTTTACTTAACTTACTTTTTAATTCTTCTACAACGGTATGTAGTGAGTCAGTATTCGATTCACTCTCTCGGTTTATGCTTGATGTGGTATTTTCTTCAATTATTTTATTCTTATACTCTAACTCGCTAGTTAATTGAGAAATTATATTTTGCAATTCTAGTATATGATTATTCTCTTCCGATCCCTTTTTGCTTTGCCCTTTTTTTTCGTATTTTTCTAATTTCTTTTTTAACTCATCATTGCGTCTTTTTACTTTATTTAGGTTATTTTGGAGTTCTTCTAAGAGATTTTTCGAGATATCGCTGCTCGGAGGTTTATCATCCAAGTTTATATCGGGAGCAGTTTTACCTAAGTTAACATTAAGTTTAGTAATTTGTTCGTTGAGTTTTTCAATATTTTTATCTTTTTCTTTTAAAATCTCGTTATATTCATCGCTTCCGATATCTTTTCTTTCTAACCTTCTAATTATCGATTCTTGTTTGTTGATTTTATCTTGCAACTCCTGTAGTAATACATTTAAAGGTGCTTTCGTTTTCTCTCTAATTTCTTCTACACTAATAACAGAAGTACCAATATGCTTTTTTACCTCAAGCTCAAATTTATTTTGTAATTCTATTTTTTCTTTTCTTAAGAAGCCCATTCGATCCTTCAATTCGCGAATTTCTCGATCTTTTGCGTCTAATTCAATATTTAGTTTTTCTTCTTGAGCGTTCTTCATATTTGTCTTCGGAACTTTCTCATCGAACATTTCCTCGTATTTCATTATCTCTACTTCGAGACCGTCAATTTTATCTAGTTGTCTATTAATTTGAATTTCCCTTTTATCTAATTCAAATTGTAAATCTTCGATTTTCCTCAATAAATTTTCTTCATCCGTCATTACCATATCTTACCGATTGATTCGAAAAAATAAGGTTATATATATTTCATCTATTTCACTTTTTTAATGTTTTTCTTTCTGATAACAAAATTACCATATATCGAAATCTTTGATAGTAAATTTTTTTATCTTTGAAAGAATCGGAAATAAACTTATATAATTAAAAGATAAGAAAGCTATAAATAATAACCCTATGATAATAATTGGTAACGATATGTTGGGTAGATAAACGCGGTCGAATAATATTAAAGAGTTAATTATCATTCCAAATCCCATACTTAGGAGCAAGGACGGGATGATCATGTAAAACGCTTCTAAAAAGAGAATTTTCTTAATGGATTTATATTTGGACCCAACAGCTCTCATAATCAGAAAATCTTTAGCTTTTTCTATAATATTCCCTTTTTGATAGTTATACAGCGCCAAAATCGAAATTATTGCCATCATAATAATGATGAGCGAAGGATATAAAGCTAGGAGTTCAAGATAAGAATAGTTGTTCTCAAACGTTTGATTTAAATTGATAAAACTAAAGTTTTCTCCTAGATTCCCTTGAACAATCAACTCAATATCTCCAATTACATTATTATACTCACTAGTTTGTACTTGAAGCAGGAGAAGATTAATTTCATTCGAACTAAAATTCAGATCTCCTTGCATGACACCTAAATCTACATATCCCGCAAAACCACTATAAAAACTATCTATAACGACAGCAGAAATGTGAAATGGATGGCCTGTTCCTAATTCTTCAATTCTCATACTTTGATCTAATGGATAATCAAATAGATTATATCCTAATCCGTCCCCTATCATCATATTGAGAGAATCCTCGTCAACAATGTATTCACCTTCAATCTCAAAATCTTGTATAATTTCGCTCGCATTAAACCCTATTACTGGGATATTTGCTTTTCTATCTTGACCAGCTACCAAATAACCTCCATCTACGAGATAATGATATCCGTCTAACTCAGTAACATTAAAGAAATTGATTAATCGCTGGTCAATTTTTTCAATTTCAGTATAATTTGTTAATTCTTCAACTTTGGAGAGATTAAAGAGGTAATCTGGGTTAAGAAAGTCAATATCTTTTTGAGTTACGAGTATATCTGGATTAGAGAACATACCATACATTAGTGTGTAGTTTTGAAGGACATCTTTATGACCAATTGCAATTATATTTGTTCCTTGCGACTTTTTAATCCATTCTTGAGAAGAATTCGTTAGAACAGTACTACCTAATCCTAAAGTAAAAATTATAAGAGAAATAATTGTAAATACGACTAAATATCTCTTAAATTCTCCCTTTCTTCTAAGTGTATTTAGGACTGAAATTTTAAAATTATACCCGATTAAACTTAACCACTTTGGAATTGTTGTTAATTTTTTTGAAGCGTCGTAGTTCGAGGGAATATCTCTCGAAAACAGTTTTATAGTGTTTTGTGTTCCTATTTTCCTTAACACGACTCCAGTAAATAGAAAAATCCCAGCAAAACACGATATAAACAGAATAGGAGTATAAAAAAAATCAATTTGAAAGGTCGCTATAACTCCTAAAAATGAAGCTATAAAGAAGAAAATTACATAAGAGATAAATCCCATTATAGCTCCAATGACAAAACCAATAAAAAAAACCACGTAAACTTCTGTTAAATAAAAACCATATAATTTCTGTGGGATCGAACCTAAAGCCTTCATGATCGCAATATCCCGTTTTTTGGTTATAATCAAAGTACTGGTAACGATAATAACGACCACAAAAGCTAAGATTAAGATAAGGATAAGCACTAAATTAGTGAAATCAATAAAGACAATGCTAATTCCGCCTGAAAAAAAAAAAGAATTTTCATAATCATACATTATAAAGCTGTTAAAACCTATCGATGAGGTGAAATTAATTAAAAATACAGTGAACGCTATAACTAAAACGATCATCATTGTATAAGAGAAGGTGGTACCACGTTTCCTATAGAAATCTTTTAGAGCAAAATCTAGTGAAATTTTAACGACACCGCTTTTTTTTTTAATTTTTTACTTGCAAATTAACTAGTTGTTCATTTACAATTTTACCGTCTTCAAAAGTTATCACGCGGTCTGCGAGTTTTATTAAGTATTCATCGTGAGTTGCAATAATAATAGTTTTACCCTCTTGCTTCATATCGTTAAAGAGATCTCTTATAAATAAACTCGTTGTTTTGTCTAAATTTGCTGTCGGTTCATCTGCAATAATAATCGGGGGATCGTTTGCTAAAGCTCTTGCTATAGCAACCCTCTGCTGTTCACCAGCAGATAGCTGGAAAGGTAGGTGTTCTCTTCTGTCCCCTAAACCTACTTTTTTTAAGAGATTTAACGCTCTTTCTCGTTGCTCTTTTAAACTCATTCCAGCTAGTTTCATAGGAAACATTATGTTCTCTTCAGCAGTAAGAGTACTTATAAGATTATAGTTTTGAAAGATGAATCCCGTATTTATTAACCTAAAGGTAGCGAGGGATTCTTCTTTTAAGTTAGTAATCTTGACACCATCAAAATATATTGAACCGCTATTTGGAGTATCCAAACCCCCTATTAAATTTAATAAGGTTGTTTTTCCTGCTCCTGATGGGCCTTTAATAATAACAAATGCAGATTCTTTAATTCTTATAGAGAGATCATCTACTGCTCTCACTATAAAATCACCAATTTCATAATCCTTAACTAAATTATTAGCCAAGATTAAAATGTTTCCTTCTTTAATCTCCCTTAAAACGGCGATGTCCTCTATCTCTGGAGCCTTTTCGATAAATTCATTCTCCATTTTTAATCCTTAAAGTAAATCTTCTTTAACTTCTTTTTTCTATAATTCTTAGTTATTTAAAATATTATGCCATCATTTTACGTTTAAGCTTAATATTGATTGAAATGACTTATTAGACAAAAGTTTATATACTACCGTGTTACAATGTAGTTTAGAGAGGAAGTCGTAAATAAAAATATCCCCTAATTTCCTAATTTAAATGGTAACGTACGGAACTAAATTTTATCCCAAAATCTTACCTCATTATGAGGTTCAGTTTCCGACTCCTCTCTAACTCCTTTTTTGGATCCATATATACATTAATGTCCATTTTAAATATAAAAAATATTTATCTTAAGTGAGATATTTTAATATTAAATAGTTATATACTAAAATGGATTTTATTATGGATTTTGAGAAATTAACAGAACTAATAATTGAATTAGAAGTAGATGATATTGAGGCTGCGGTAAAGGAAGCGTTAGAAGTAGATGGAAAGGAGCCTTTTGACATTCTAAATGCTTTAACTAAAGGAATGGATGAAGTAGGACGAAGATACGAAGAAAAAGAATATTATCTTACTGAACTCGTACTCGCTGGCGAAACGATGAAAGAAGCATTTAAAGTGCTCCAACCAGCTTTAGCGGCATCAGATCAATCGCAAGATAAGATAAAAATAATCCTCGCAACAGTAAAAGGAGATAACCATGATATTGGAAAAAATATCTTAGGTTCACTCTTATTAAGCAGTGGTTTTGAATTATTCGACTTAGGAATGGATGTTGATGAAGACATTATAGTGGATAAAGTAAGGGAAACTGGGGCTCATGTTATTGCTTTGAGTTCATTATTAACAATGACTGTTGAACAAATTAAAGCGGTTCACGAAGCTTTAATCGCAGCAGGACTAAGAGATTCTGTAAAATTGATAGTTGGTGGAGCCCCTTTGAACATGGAACTTGCCAAGAAGCTGGGAGCTGACTTATTTGCCGACGATGCTGTTTCAGGGGTAAGAGTTATCAAGGAAGCATTTGGAAAATAATTCACTTTTTATCTATTTTATTTTTTAAACTCTAACCTTTCAAACTTTATTGTATCAAATTTGTAGATTTATAAATTATAAAGCCGTTTTATATGAAGTTGATTTTTCCACTTTTAAATGTTAAAAAAGTTGTTTAAAATATAATAAGAACTTTTAATTTCTTAAGGAAAGTATTTCTCTTAGGAGTATTATAAATTAAAATAATTCTAAATACGACAAATCTTTATAAAAAATATATAAGTCATAGAAGGTAGTTATAATGGCTGAAGAAAAAACGGAAATAGAATACGACGAGGAATTGGATACGAGGGGTTTATTTTGTCCAGAACCACTTTTTGAAGTGAGAAATTTTTCAGAGACTTTGGATATCGGTCAATGTTTTAAAGTTATAGCCGATGATCCTGCTGCAGAAGAAGATTTGACGAGATGGGCAAAAAGAACTGGGACAGAACTAGTAGAATTCGTAAAAGACGGAGAAGATTTGATTTTTTATTTTAAGAAGAAAAAATAGCAAGAAAACTAACATATTTAAAGGGAAAAATTATGAGTATTTATCTTGACAACCAAGCTGCAAAACCTGTCGATGATAGAGTAATCTCTGAGATGATGTTATATTTTAACGAAAAATTTGCAAATCCTGCTTCTCTTCATTGCGATGGAGATGTTGCTACAGATATTTTAGAAAAATCGCGCGAAAAAGTTGCTGATTTTGTCAATGCACCAAATTCATCCGATATTTTATTCACTTCTGGTGCGACTGAATCTAATAATTTGGGTATAATCGGTGCCGCTATGAGGCAGAAAAATAAAGGTAACCATATTATTATTTCTGAAATAGAACATATCTCAATTTTAAACATTGGAAAATACCTTGAAAAAGAAGGATTTAGAGTAAGTAGGGTAGCGGTGGATAGATTTGGGAGAATTCGATTAGATAAGCTTGAGAAGTTAATTACTGACGAGACGATTTTAATTTCTATCTCTACTGCTAGCAATGAAGTTGGAACGCTACAACCGACTGCAGAAATAAGTAAAATTGCTCAAGAAAAAGGAGTTCTGTTTCATACGGATGCTGTATCTAGCGAAAGTGTGATTCCGATTGATGTTCAAGAAGTTCCAATTGATCTGATAACGCTATCATCAAATGATATTTATGGTCCCCGAGGTGTTGGTGCTCTCTATTTAAAAAAAGGTGTTCGGGTTAATCCAATAATAATCGGTGGTGGCCAAGAGAGGGGAATGAGATCGGGTTCGGAAAATGTTCCAGGAATAGTCGGATTTGCTAAAGCTGCTGAAATCGCAAAAGAAGTAATGCCCCAAGAATCAAAAAAATTAAAATTTTTAAGAGACAAGCTTATCAAAAATGTTTTAGAAACAATTCCAAAGTCTTATTTAAACGGTCATCCAGAAAAAAGGCTTCCTCACAACGCACACTTCAGGTTTGACTATATTGAGGGAGAATCGTTAATATTAACTTTAAAAGAGCATAATATAGCAGCCGCTACTGGCTCGGCGTGTAGTTCAAAAACTTTAGAACCTTCCCATACTCTTATTGCAATGGGTCTTCTTCATGAAGAGGCACATGGAAGTCTATTGGTTTCTTTAGGAAGAACTACTCGTGAAACTGACATTGATCGCCTTTTAGAAGTATTACCAGATCAAGTAAAGAGATTAAGAAAATTATCACCATTAACGCCCCCTGACTTATTAAAGAAATATGAAGAGGTGTAAAAATAAGATGAAATCAACTCAATATTCGGATAAAGTTTTGGACCATTTCAAGAATCCTAGAAATGTAGGTGAAATAGAAGACGCAGACGGAATTGGTCAAGTTGGGAATCCTGTTTGTGGAGATCTTATGTGGATATATATAAAAGTTGGCAAAAATGATGAAGGCGAGGAGATAATTGATGATATTAAATTTAAAACATTTGGTTGCGGATCTGCAGTTTCTACATCATCAATGATAACTGAGATGGCAAAAGGAATGACTCTTGATGAAGCCTACAAAATATCTAGACAAGACGTAGCCGACGAATTAGACGGGCTTCCACCTATTAAAATGCATTGTTTAAATCTTGCTGCTGATGCTTTAAAAGCGGCAATTGATAACTACCGCTTAGGGACGAATCCAGAAGTAGAAATCGTAACTTCATGTCAACTAGGTGTTCGAGTAATATTAGGAATTGAAAAATACTTTGGAAAGGGAGTCTACATTGCCGTTCCAGCAGATTTGGAGGAACTTAGAGAAAAAAGAGTCCTGGTAGTTGATTCTGGAGATGAATCGTTAGAACTCGCAGTAGAGTTAACAAAATATACTGGAAGAGTAATTGTAGTGACAGAAGCAAAATCTATTCCTGGTAATGTCGAAATAAGGAAGAAATTAAAGCATTCGGAAGTTAAACTAATACACGAATCAGACCTTATAGAAATTAAAGGAGAACTGGATGAAGTTGAAAAGGTAGTAATTCATGATAACGACGAAGATGAGAATTACGAGCTTTTTGTGGATGTTGTAATAGTTATGGATTATAGAGGTTAATATTTTTTAAATTATTTTACTTATTTTTTAATAATATGAGATGTAATCACATTATTTCTCTAATGGGATTAATAGAAGAAGATTTTTAGTTCTTAGATTAATCAATAAATAATAAGAAAGCCTTTTAAATGGAATAATTAATTTTGAAAATTATAAGTAGTGATATAGTGTATCACGTTCACACAACTAAAGATATATGAGAAGAATATAAGATGGAAAAAGTAATAATCGTGGGTGGAGTAGCAGGAGGAGCTTCAGCTGCTGCCAGACTAAGACGGTTAAGAGAAGACTTAGAAATAACTGTACTTGAAAGAGGGCCATATGTTTCCTTTGCTAACTGTGGTTTACCATATTATATCGGCCATGTTATAAAGGATCAAAGTCAGTTGGAACTAATGACTCCTGAAAAATTCTGGGACCGGTTTAAAATTGATGTTAAAACAAAGAATGAAGCAATTTCAATTAATAGGACTAAGAAAACCGTTTTAGTCAAAAATCTTGAAAATGATAACTTTTTTGAATTAGAATATGATTATTTGGTACTTTCTCCTGGTGCTTCTCCAATAATGCCACAATTTGAAGGATTAAGTGATGTTCCCGCATTTAGTTTAAGAACGATTCCCGATTCTGTTAAAATAAAACAATTCACCGAAAATAGCGATGTTAAACACGCAACCATCATCGGTGGAGGCTTTATTGGCTTAGAGATGGCGGAAAATTTGAAGCAAAAAGGGATCAAAGTGAAGATAATTGAAATGCTTGATCAAGTTATGGCTCCTTTAGACAAAGAAATTGCTCAATTTATACATCAAGAACTATTACTAAATGGTGTATGTTTGCAATTAGAAGACCCAGTTGATTCGTTTAAGCGCGATAACAATAATTGCTTCCATGTTATTCCTAAAAGTGGAAAAGATATTAAAACAGATATGATAATTATGGCAATTGGAGTAAAACCAGAAAATATGTTAGCAAAAGATGCGGGTTTAGAAATTGGTCCACGAGGTCATATCGTAGTTGATGAACAAATGAAAACCTCAGACGCTTCAATATTTGCTGTAGGTGATGCTGTCCAAGTAAAAAATCTTATATCCAAACAACCAATAGGCATACCTTTAGCTGGTCCAGCAAATAAACAAGGGAGAATAGTTGCTGATGTCATTGCCGGTCGCAGCTCAAAATATAATGGGATTTTAGGAGCATCTGTTGTAAAAGTTTTTGATTTAACAGTCTCATCAGTAGGTTTATCTGAAAAACAACTAAAACAGTTGGATTTTAACTACGAAAAAATATACATCCATCCTAATAACCACGCAGGGTATTACCCTGGAGCAATACCGATAACTTTAAAATTGCTATTTGAAGTTCCAAGCGGAAAAATCCTTGGTGCTCAAGCTGTTGGAGGACCTGGAACAGAAAAAAGGATTGATGTTATTTCTACTGTTATAAAATTTAATGGAACTGTTTTCGATCTAGAAGATTTAGAACTTACATATGCGCCTCCCTACGGTTCTGCCAAAGATCCTGTAAATATGGCGGGTTTTGTTGCATCTAATGTACTTAGAGGCGATATGCCTATATGGCACTGGCACGAAATCGAGAAAATACGGGCAAACAATAGCTTTTTCCTTGATGTTCGAACATCTGATGAATATCAAGTTGGAACCATCAAAGGGGCTATTAATATAAGCGATTTAGAGCTGAGAAAGAGGTTGGATGAAGTACCTAAAGATAAAAATATCTATATTCTCTGTGAAGTAGGCTTCAGGGGTTATCTTTCAACAAGATTATTAATCCAAAAAGGATATAGCGTTAAAAATTTATCGGGAGGATATAAACTATATAAAACAGCAATAGCTACTACAGAAGAAATCGCTGCGGAATGCGGAGCTTCCAAAGATATAATAGAAGAAATGATTGAAAGGAAAAGTACCATAACAGATGATTATATCGATGTAGATGCATCTGGATTGTCCTGTCCAGGTCCTTTAAATGCTCTAATTAAGTCTCTTGAATTATTGCCGGAAGATAAAAATTTAAGAATCTACGCTACTGACCCTGGTTTTAAAGCCAGTGTTGAAGCTTATGTAGAATTAAATGAAGCGGTTAGATTACTATATCTAGGTAAAGAACAAGGGAAATTAGTTGCCATATTAGAAAAAAATCCAGTGACTATTGAAGAAATCGAAACGCCTGCAAAAATTGAGAAAAAAACGAGAAAAGAATTAAGAACTCCAGATGCCCCATCGTTATCAGATATAACTGTTAACGAGTTGTTCGAAAGACTTGATTCAGGTGATTCACCAACAATAATGATTGATGTAAGAACACCACAAGAGTATAATGGAAGAGCTGGACACATAAAAAACGCAAAATTAATGCCTTTAGGAGAATTAATGAATAATATAAATGCTTTAAAAGACTATATAGATGATGAAATCGTTGTGATTTGTCATAGTGGATCACGCTCGATGATGGCAGCTCAACTATTGGCTAGGGCTGGCTTTAAAGATGTTAGAAACTTAACGGGTGGAATGACGGTCTGGCACCGGAATGGATATCCTGTGATACCACAAAAAGAAGATTATAAAACTTACAATTAATACAATAATAAACTCTTTTTCTTACTTTTATTCAACTAATATTATTAATTTAGAGGATCCCTTATTTTTTGTAATTATAAGTGAAAAAGTTATAATTCGCGTAATAAATATATATTCAAAAATATTCAATTTACTAAAAATTTCTAATTAATTTTAAAAATAGGTGATTTTATGAAAGAAACTCCAAAAAAACTATTTGCTGCGTATGTTGGAGAATCTCAAGCACGAAATCGATACAGCTTTTTCTCATCGATTGCCAAAAAGGAAGGTTACGTTTTAATATCAAGAATTTTTCTAGAAACCGCGGATCAGGAAAGAATACACGGTTTAAATTACTATAAGATGCTCCAACAATTCAAGAAAGAAGAGAATTTCGACGATTTTAATGTAAATGAGATGTATCCCACAACCTATGGGAACACAATTGAAAATTTGCGATCTGCTGTTAACGGTGAAATAATGGAATTTACTGAGCTTTATCCTGATTTAGCTGACACTGCTGAAAAAGAGGGATATCCTGAGATTGCTAAAAGAACGAGAGCAATTGCTCGAGCAGAACAACACCATGCGGAACGATATGACAAGTTATTGAAAATAGTCGAAGACGATATTTTCTTTAAACGGGGGAAAAAAGTAGTATGGGTATGCTTAGAATGTGGTTACGAAATTGAGTTAAAGGAGATTCCGAAGGATTTTGTATGTCCAAGTTGCTCGAATCCAAGAGCGTATTTCGCTAAAAAATGCGAGGATTTCTAAATTAAAAATTCATATTATAAAATTTAAACAAAATAGTTAAATATTATCGTTGTAATTATTAGAAACAACTATTATCTAAATTGACAATAGTGAAAACAATATGAAACAAAAATCTGTGTATAAATGTGAGATTTGTGGAAAGGTTATAGAAATTCTTAACCCAGGTGTACCTCAAACTATCTGTTGTGGGAAACCAATGAACTTAATGGAAGAAAAAACCGCAGATTGGAAAGGTGAGAAGCATGTACCAAAAATCACAATTGAGGGTAATAAAGTCACTATAGATGTCGGTATTTCTATGGGAACTCCACACCCTATGACTGAAGAGCACTATATCATGTGGATTGAATTAATTTGCAGTGATAATTGCTACAAGAGACAGATGTTGACTCCAGGGATGGAACCTAAAGCTACTTTTGTCGTTGCTAATACAAGTGGTTTAAAAGCTCGAGAGTACTGTAACCTTCACGGACTCTGGGTTGGAACAAAATGAGATAAGTCTTAATTCTTTTTTTTATTTTTTTCTTTAATATTATCGTATTTATTGATTTAGATTATTGAGTATTAATAAGAGTTAGTAGGATTTTTACGCTATATCATATTTTGCTAGGTATAGGCTATTTTATATACATAATCTTTTTCTTCTCTTAGAGATTAAATTTACTTATAATGGGTAAAAACAAAGCAGTAATATTAGATAGAGATGGAACTTTAATAGAGGATAAGGATTATGCTTATAAAGTCGAGGATTTCAAGCTTTTACCTGGTGTAATAGAAGGCTTAAAATTGCTTCAACAAGATTATTTACTTTTTATCGTAACAAATCAATCTGGTATTGGAAGAGGATATTATTCAGAAAGTGATTTCTTTAAATTCAACAATCACTTGATAAAAGTATTGGAAGAAAATCAAATTAGAATAGAGGAAACTTTCTACTGTCCTCATATTAAAGAAGAAAATTGTGAATGTAGGAAGCCTAAAATCAAATTTATTAAAGTTATCGTTGATGGTTGGAACGTTGAAATCGAAAAATCGTGGATGATGGGCGATCATCCGTCAGATATTTCATTTGGCATTAATGGAGGTTGTAAAACCGTCTATATGATTACAGGACACGGGGAGAAACATTTGCGAGATTTAGAACTTGAAGGAATAATTCCAACTTTAGTTCATACTAATTTTTTAGAAGCAGTAGTAGAAATTAGGAGATTAAATAAATACGAAACTTAATTCAGATTATGAACTAATATTTTTTGAACTACGACTCTCTTTATATTCTTTTCTTCTTTGTTCATGCAGAATGCTTACCTCTTTTTTCATCTTTTCTACAATTTCTCCAGTGAGTGGATAAAATTTAATCCAAACTATTAACCCAATCAAACTTGCGATTACTGGCAACAGTGTCATACTAATGTTAACACCTAAGGAGGCTAATTGCAAACCTTGAGTTGCATCTAATCCACTAATTGCATCCACATATATTAAACCAAAAGCAGTAAACACTGCTGGTGGAACTGCTAAAGCTACACTAATCATTGGTTTGCTAAGTAATGATCCTACTCCCGCATAAAGACCTTCCCTTCTTTCTCCCGAAATTTTCCAATAATCATAATCTATTGTATCTGCTCTCATTGGATTATGTTGAATAAAATCACCTGTTAATCCTAACATAGTAATAGAAAATCCAATCGAAACGAGAATCCAATTACCTGAAATCCCTGCAATAAAGCTAAAGATTCCTCCGATAGTTAACATACTTAGATAATATGTTATAGAGGCTTTTGTTGATTTTTTAGCCGCAATTTTCAAAACAATGGGGACGGATATAACTACACAAATTATTGGTCCAATCCAAAAAAGTAACATATTAAATCCTTCCATTGGTGTGAGAACCCAAGTTAAGTAGAAGGGCAAACTTACCATTATTATATTCAACAGAAATACGGATATGCCATCATATATTACATATACTCTGAAAGAAGGATTTTTGAAAGCGAGCTTTATTGATTTAAATAAAGGGGTTTCATTTTTGGGAATATATTCACTATGCTCACGAACATATTTCGATAAGATTAAGTATGGAAAAATCCCAAATATAGCTATAATTACTACAAGCAATTGAAACTGAGCAATAGTTTCTGTTGAAGGTTCTGCTAAGTATATAACAGGAACAATAAATCCAAATAAAATAGCAGGAATTGTTGCCGCTGTACCGTAAAGTTGGATCTTTTCTCTCTCCCTTTGATTTAGGGTCATTTGAGGGAGTAAAGCAACAACTGCACATAGAACGAGCGTAAATAAAGTATCATAAGCAATTTGGCTCACAAGATACCATATAAAAAGCCAAACTTGAATGGTAAGATTAGAGGTTTGCCCTCTCCACGCATCTGGTGGAAAAAATACCAAAGCAAAACATAAACTAAAAAGTGGAGCCCCAAATTTAATATATGGCATATATCTTTGTACTTCTCCCCTTTTTTTATTATAATACCGGGTATTTCCAATTACATTACCGAAAATTGGATCGTTTACCATATTCCAAACCGCATAAACAATTTGTGCTATAGTTATCCAGATGTTTAACAATCCCATCCATGCAAAATAGAAGGATTGGATTACTCCCATAACACCGCCATAAAATGTGCCTGGCATTTGAGCAAAACTATAGGCTAACTTTTCTTTTATAGGTACAATGCCCGAACTTTCATCACTTAAAAATTTAGCATTTTCGATTGCGTTATTAGACATGTAATAATCCCCAATTTCGTAAAAATCTCAAAGTAATTAATAAATTAGAAAATACGAATCAATATTTCAATATTTTGTTCAGAATAAAAATAAAAAAGTAAAAAATGAATAATTTATTGTTTAAATTTTAGCGAATTTAGTTTTATTGCTTCCGCAAATTGGACAAAACCACGAATTTGGAATATCTTCAAAAGGAGTTCCAGGCGCGATTCCACTATCGGGATCGCCGTTAACAGGATCGTAAACATATCCGCAAACTAAACACTTCCATTTTCCACCTAATTCATCGCTAGTTTTATCTATTTTAACTTTGTCTTTTTCAGCTTTTTCTTCCACTTGGATTTCAATCCGTGGAATTTCAAATAAATTAGGCATTGCGTGCTGATATTTCTTCATGATAAACCTTGAAATTACTATCCTCTGTATTTCTGAAGTACCTTCGTAGATTTGATACAGTTTTGCGTCTCTAAACAATTTCTCAACAGGAAAACTTCTAATATACCCATATCCTCCAAAA